>JAQUAC010000150.1 GCA_028687415.1 Acidocella sp.
CTGGCCCGAGGCGCTGAGCGTCATCTCCCTCGGTCTCTCCTACGCCCCACCCGGCAACCCCCTGGCCAATCTCAAAGCCCCGGCAATCGGCAACATCTCCGTCTACGCCCGCAACCGGGACTATCACGACATCATCAAGGGCAAGCTCAAGCATCTGGCACAATTCATCGCCGCACAGGGTGCTGGGGTAAAAGTCTTCGTGGACACCGCCCCGGTAATGGAAAAGCCCCTGGCGCAGATGGCCGGGCTGGGCTGGCAGGGCAAGCACACCAACCTCGTCTCCCGCACCCACGGCTCATGGCTGTTCCTGGGCGAAATCTTCACCACCCTCGCCATAGACCCCGGCCAAGAGCACACAAACCGCTGCGGCTCCTGCCGCGCCTGCCTCGATTCCTGCCCCACAAACGCCTTCCCCGCGCCCTACCAACTCGATGCCCGGCGCTGCATCTCCTACCTCACCATCGAGCATGCCGGGCCCATCCCCGAAGACTTCCGGGCCGCCATGGGCAACCGCATCTATGGCTGCGACGACTGCCTCGCCGCCTGCCCCTGGAATAAATTCGCCCAGGCCGGGCGGGAGGCAAAACTGGCCGCACGCGGCGACCTCACCGCCCCCACCCTAGCCGGGCTAGCCGCGCTGGATGACGCCGCCTTCCGCCAGACATTCTCCGGCTCCCCAATCAAACGCATCGGCCGCAACCGCTTCACCCGCAACGTCGCCATCGCCCTGGGCAACAGCGCCGCCCCCGCCTTACTACCCGCCGCCCAAGCCCTGGCTCAAGACCCCGACGCGGTGGTGGCCGAAGCCGGGGCATGGGCCGTCGCGCGGCTTTGTTCAGAGTTCCCCCGCAGCTGACATTCAGAGACATTTCTGAAACGGATCGTCCGGATCATGCCAACCAGATTTCCACGGAACATCGTTTATATAAATAAACCGCTATAATTTTAGACTTTTATCAGTACAAATTCTGCTGTTTTACACCTCAAAAACAGCCGGTTAAACGGTGCGATTAACCCAATCGAAATGAGTCCGCTTTACTTGCTGGAACAGCAACGCAGGGTTAATCATAATGAATTTAAAACAATACAGCTTTATTACGATTTCAGGCTTTTTACTGCTTTCCGCCTGTCAGCAGCCCGGCGCCAATTTGGCCGCTAATGTTTATCAGGCCGACCAGGTTAATCAGTCCCAAAACGCCAAGGTCATCAACATTCTGTCCCTTTCACCGGCCAAAATCGAGGTCAGTAACACACAGAACCAAAGAACAGCGCAGGTCGCGGGCGGTATTCTGGGTGCTGTCGCGGGCGGCCTGGTTGGCGCCAATGTCGGCGGCGGCAATGTCGGAACCGGGCTTGGCGGCGCTGCTTTGGGCGGTATCGGCGGTGCGGCCGCTGGGTCGCTCGTGCCATCAACCTCCCTGGTCGATGGCGTAACGATTGGCTACACTGAAGATGGAAGCATCCACACTTCAACGCAGGTCGGCGAAGTGTGCCAGTTCAAGGAAGGCCAGGCGCTCGTAATCATCACGCAGCAAAACGAGACGCGCGTGCAGCCGAATTCGGCCTGCCCGGCCAAAAACAGCTGAATAAACCATCTCAATATGCTTGTGGTGTAACATGAAATATCTTGCTGCGACTTTGGTTTTCGCTTCACTTTCCGTCCCGGCTTTTGCCCAGGAGAACCAAGACCAGATTAACGCCGGAATTGCCGCCATGGCACAGGCGCAGGGTCAGAATCAAGCGCAGGCCGAAGCGCAGCAAGAAGCCCAGGAACAAGCCGAGGCCAACGCTGAGGCCCAACAGAGAGCCAGGGAAGCCGCCGCCGAACGCAGGCAGGCCGCCGCAGCCGCCGCCGCTCACGCAGAAGCTGAAGCGGACAAAAAGCGTGATCAAAATTTCCAGGACCAGGAGCGGCAGATGGTTCTTGAACAGCAGCAGATCGAACTGCAAAAAGAACAGACTGACGCGAACCGCGAAAACGACATCAACAATACAAAACTGAAACAGCAGGACGCGCAGGCTAATGTGATTCAGTCTCAGGCCGATTCAAATCACATCACAGCGCAGGCGGACGCCACGGCAACGGTCGACCAGGCCCAGGGCGCACAAGCTCTGATGACTGACACCGGTAAGGCAACCCTGAAAAAATCCGGCGGATTTTTATGCCTGGGCATTGGGAATTAACGCCACCCCCCTCGCAGGCCGGTCGCATTGTCATTTTTTGGACAATGCCCCCGGCCAAGCCCCATTACGTCATTACCTTCCCTTCTCCGCGCAAACGCGTTAATCCCTTCGCCCATGAGCTGGCTCACCGAATTCGTCCGCCCCAAAATCCGCACCCTGCTTGGCCGCAAGGAGGCGCCAGATAACCTCTGGCACCAATGCCCCAAATGCCAGCAGATGATCTTCCACCGTGAGCTGGAAGCCGCCAAGAAGGTGTGCCCACATTGCGGCCACCACATGCGCGCCACCGCCACCGAGCGTCTGGCCTGGACCTTCGATGACGGCGCCTATACCCGCATCGACCTGCCTAAAGCCGTGCCGGACCCGCTGAAATTCCGCGACCAGAAGCGCTATACCGACCGCCTGAAGGAAGCTCGCGAAAAGACCAAGCAGGATGACGCGATCCTCGTGGCGCACGGCACCATCGGCGGCAACCGCGCCGTGGTCGCCGCCTTGTCCTTCGAGTTCATGGGCGGTTCCATGGGTTCCGCCGTGGGCGAGGGCCTGGTCGCCGCCGCCCGCCTGGCCGTGCTGCAATCCGCCCCGCTCATCGTCTACACCGCCTCCGGCGGCGCCCGTATGCAGGAGGGCGCGATCAGCCTGATGCAGATGCCGCGCTCCATCATCGCCAGCCAGATGGTGAAGGAAGCCGGGCTGCCTTACATCGTGGTACTCACCGACCCCACCACCGGCGGCGTCACCGCCTCCTTCGCCATGCTGGGCGACATCCAGATCGCCGAGCCGAATACGCTCATCGGCTTCGCCGGGGCCCGCGTCATCGAGCAAACGGTGCGCGAGAAACTCCCCCCCGGCTTCCAGCGCGCGGAGTATTTGTTCGAGCACGGCATCATCGACATGGTCGTGAAGCGCGACGAGCTCACCGCCACGCTGGCCCGGCTCATCGACTTCACCACCGCGCATAAGCGGCAGGCGGCTTGAGCGGCACCCCGGCACACGGGGATGCCGTCTCCTCGCGCATAAAGGTCAGCGCCGCGCTGGAGCGGCTGCATAATCTCTACCCCAAGCTCATCGACCTGAAGCTGGACCGGCTGGTCCGGCTGCTGGCCGATCTCGGCAACCCCGAGCGGCATCTGCCCCCGGTCATCCACGTGGCGGGCACCAACGGCAAGGGTTCAGTCTGCGCCTTCATCCGCGCCGTTGCCGAGGCCGCCGGGCTGAAGGTGCATGTCTACACCTCCCCGCATCTGGTCCGCTTCAACGAGCGCATCCGCCTGGCGGGTAAGCTCGTCACGGATGAGCAGCTGGCCGAGGCGCTGGACGCCATCGAGGCCGTGAACAAGGGCAACCAGATCACGGTATTCGAGGCCATCACCGCCGCCGCCTTCTGGCTGTTCGCACGCGTGCCAGCCGATCTCTGCGTCGTGGAAGTCGGCCTCGGCGGCAGGCTGGACGCCACCAACGTCGTCACCCCCGCCGCCTGCGCCATCACCGCCATCTCGCTGGACCATCAGGACTTCCTGGGCGCCACGCTGGAGATCATCGCCAACGAGAAGGCGGGCATCATCAAGCCCGGCATCCCCGTCATTACCGGCTTCCAACCGCCCGAGGTGCTGGCCAGCATCGCCGCCATCGCGGCGGAAAACCACGCCCCCTGCCTGCGCCGGGGCCATGAATGGACCGCCGAGCCCACCCCCACCGGCATGATGTTTGACAACCTCACCCTGCCCCGCCCCGCTTTAGCCGGAGCGCATCAGGTGGAAAACGCCGGCATCGCCCTGGCATCCCTGTGTGCGGCTGGCTTCACCATCCCGCCCGAGGCCATCGCCACCGGCCTGCGTAACGCTGAATGGCCCGCCCGCCTGCAACGCCTGCGCGGCAGCCTCGCCACAGCTCTGCCTCTGGGTTCAGAACTGTGGCTGGACGGCGCCCACAACCCCGGCGGCGCCGAAACCCTGGCCACCCAATTGCAGGAATGGGGCACCCCCACCACGCTCATTCTGGGCATGAAGCAGTCCAAGGACGTATCGGAGTTCATCCGCATTGTCAGCCCGCACGCGGCCAAGCTCTACGCCGTGGCCGAGCCGGAACAGCATCTGGCCTTGCCGGTGGAGAAAATCATCGAGGCCTCGGGCGGCATCGCCACCCCCGGCCCGGATGTGCGCGGTGCCCTGGCGCAGATCACCGCCCCCACGCGGGTGCTGATCTGCGGCAGCCTCTACCTCGCGGGCGAGGTGCTGAAGCTGGACGAAGCCCCGGCCTAACCCGCCAACGCCGCCGCCAGCCAGTCCCGCACCTCCTTGGTGCTGCCGCCGAAATCCCGCGACACATGCAGCCCCGCGCCGCCAAGCTCATTGGCCTTGGCAATGGCGGGCTCGTCCGTCACATCATCCCCCACGAACACCGGCTTGCGCCCCGCGAAGGCCGGCAGCGCCATGAAATACGTCAGAGCCTCGGCCTTGGTGCCGCCGCGCGGTTTCAGCTCAAAGGCGCAATGCGCCGGCAACAGCTCGGCATCATCCGCCTCGCTCACCAGTTGCTGGGCCAAGCGGCGCAGCTCCTCCTCATGCTCCGGGGCGCGGCGATAGTGCAGCACCAGGCTAAACTCCTTCTCCTCCACCAGCAGCCCCGGCATGGCCTGGGCGTAGCGGTGGAAAATCTTCGCCCAATGCGTATAGAGCGCCGGGCGCGCCACCCGATTCGTTATCTCCCCCGCCGGGCCGCGCAGCTTCATGCCGTGCTCGGCGGCGCAGGCCAGCCCAGGGCACAGCAGCGCGTCTATATCGGTCAGCCGACGCCCGGAGAGTATGGCCAGCGCCCCGTCCAGCCTCTGCTCCAGCTGACGCAGCATGCCGGGCAAGCCAGGCGGCACAATCACCGCATCCGGTGTCGCGGCCAAATCCAGCAGCGTGCCGTCAATGTCCAGGAACAGCGCATGGCCGGGCAAGCGCAGCGGCGGCGCTGTCCCCCCCGTAATCGTCACTTCACAGCTTCCCACCGGTATCCCCCTGGTCTTTATCAACAGAGAATTCATTATATCTGAGTCCGTACCGATCTTGCTTCAAATTAACACTTATAATCATAGCTTTTCCATCAAAGTTTATTATCCCCGCGCCACGGCCAGCGCCGCCAGCCTGGCCTCTATATCCGCGCGCGCGAACAGCGCCGCCGCGTCGCCGGGCAGGCGCCGCCGCCAATTCGGATGCTCGGTGGTGGTGCCGGGCAGGTTCGGCTGCTCGGGCTGGGAGAGCGCATCCTCCATCGGCAGCAGCGCCAGCAAGCAAGCCGCCCGGCCCAGATGCGCCGCCGCCGCGTAGCTCGCCATCGCTCCGTCATGCGCGGGCGGCTCCGGCGCCGCCGTGGCGCCTGATTTCTGGAACGCCGCCCAGAGCGCCGTGCGGTCCTGGGCGCGTTCCGCCGGGCCGTCTCCCTGCATGCCCAGCCGCGCCCGCCATTCTATGTCCCGTCCCATCCACCACCCGGCCACGGTCGGCAAATCATGCGTCGTGGTCATCGCCACCGCTTCCCTGGTCCAGGCGGCGGGCGGGGTGAACCCTGCCCCGCCGCGCTCAAACCACATCACCCGCAGCCCGGCAATGCCCGCTGCCGTCAGCCGCGCCCCGAAATCCGGCGGCACCGTGCCCAGATCCTCCCCAGAATCACTGCCTTGTGCCGCCAGGATTCCAGCGTGACGAGGCGCAGCAGCTCATCCACCGGCCTGTCGCT
>JAQUAC010000151.1 GCA_028687415.1 Acidocella sp.
CGCCGGACGGGACTCGAACCCGCGACCGCCCCTTCGTCAAAAGAGTGCTCTATCCATCTGAGCTACCGGCGCGCAAGCGCCCTGCCCCGTATCCAAGCCTGTCAAGGTCACACATTCCGCAGCAGGGCGGGACGGGAGCAAATCCAATCCCCGGCCGCGCGCGGCCGGTCATTAACGGCGCGGTTGCACTCTCGCTAACTTGAGTTACAATTACCTCTCAATGAGGTAGTGGCCGATCTATTAATAATCAGCCTTCTGAAGCCCTTACCCAGAAGGGCGCTGCCGATCAGCCTGGGGATCCAAGCCCGCCTTTGGCGGGCTTCGCTTTATGGGGGCACCGCATAAGCCGTCGCCTGCCCGGCGGATGCCGGGCAGGCCTTGCCGCGTGAGCGCGGCTGCGGAGCTGTCCCGTGAGCGGGCCAGCGGTCTCTTTTTAGGGCCCTCAAAAACAGTACAGAAGCGACCCGCTGTGACCTTCCTATTCGCTCAGAACCCATTTCAGCAGTTGCGTGGCAATTTCGGTCGGGGTCCATCCTCGCCTGTAGAAATACCGCACGGCTTCGCACAATTCCGCTTCGTTGGGTTCCTCACGCTCGATGCCAGCCAGGCGGGCGGCTGCCCGCCACGACCAGCGCAGATCATCATGGCTGGCCTCTTGGAACTGTTCGCGCACGGCCTCCAGACTATGCGCCATGGGGCCTCTTTTGCCGCTCCATGTCCTATCTGCGGCCACTTTCCACGTAGCACGTTCTCCAGGCGTCAACTCTGCGCCGGGATCCGGGATCACCTTCTGCGGGGCAATATCCATGATGGCCTTATGCTGCGCCGGTGTGGCCCATAGCGTCACCTCGCGGAATCCAGCCGCGCGCATCTTCTCCCGGTAGGTTCGCTTGGCTTCGCGCACCTGCGCCAGTCGCTTTTCTTTCTCGGTCATTGGTCGGCCCCTGGGATCACAGGGCTGCCCTGTTGCAGCCCATGTGTGGGATAGTGCCCGATTCCGTGGAATCTATCAAGCGTTTTCTGTCCTAGTATCTGTTTGAAAATGTCCTAAAATGTGGCAGATTTTAGAACCATGAATCGCACAATTTTAATCAAGATACCGGCCGACCTGCCGACACATGCCGCGTATCGCGCGCGGCACGGCGTCGGCGCCATGGCAATGCTCCGGCCTGCGGTCCCTGCGGCCAATCTCATCAGCCGTGCCGGTGGCATCAGAGCGGTTGCGCGCCTGGCCAGGTTATCTAAAGACACGGTGTTAGCGTTATCCAAGGGAAAAGGCTCTCTGCGGTCTTACACAACAATGGCCGCCGCGCTCGGTTTTAGTGTCCAGGTTGAGGACGGCAAAAGCCGTCGCTGGCGCGCCCTGCATAGCTCGGCGTTCCAGTGCTGGGAAACCCCGCCGGAGCTGTGGCAGTCAATCCTTGTCCGGCTCAACATCAGCCATTTTGATCTCGATCCCTGTTCCCCGCGTAATGACGGGCCTGTTGCTGCGATAAAGCACTTCACGGAGCGCGATAACGGCCTGCTCCAGTCATGGCATGGCCATATCTGGGTCAATCCGCCTTACGGCCGCGCCCTATCTCAGTGGATAGACAAAGCTATCCAGGAACATCAACACGGCCGGGCCACGATAGCCGCACTGGTGCCCTCGCGCACGGGGACGCAATGGTGGCATCGCGCGATTGCCAGCGGTGCCCGCCCGGAGTTCCTGGCAGGGAGGATCCGTTTTTGGCGGGATGGTCAGCCGGGGGACACTGCGCCATTCGATAGTGCCATCCTCTGGTGGTTGCGGCGTGATGACGACTCAATCATCCAGTGCTAATCTAACCGCTCCTGGGCTTGCTCAGGACGGCACCGCTGGATGGGCCTTGGTCGGCTCCGCCCACGCGGTGCTTGTTTTTGTTAAGTGGGCGATTTAGCTTTATTGCTTTTTAGCGAAAACGCTGTTACGCTTAATAACGACATAGCGTTACAGCTAAAAAGCTAATGGGGGACCTGTGAAAACTATTGTTGTAGCAAGCCAGAAGGGCGGTGCTGGCAAAACAACCTGCACATCGCACCTTGCTGTTGCAGCCATTCTGTCCGGCCATGGCCCAGTGGCCGTGATCGACACCGACCCACAAGAAACCCTCTCCACTTGGTGGAATCTGCGCCAAGTTGACCAACCAGCCCTCATCAAAGGTAAGGTAACAACATTGGCCGACTCGCTTGAAAAGGCAGAGCAAGCCGGGGTCCGCATTTGCTTTATTGACACCCCGCCCGCGCTTGGAGATCAGACCAGAGACGTGTTGCGCCTAGCAGATTTGATTATTATCCCGACACGGCCAAGCCCCGCCGATTTGTGGGCACTAGGATCGACCTTGAAACTGGTCAACGATGTCGGCAAGCCGTTCGTCTTTGTGATTACGCAAGCTAAGGCCAATACACGCCTCACGTTGCAGACGATGGCTGCACTCTCCGAACACGGGCCGGTAGCCTCTTCGATACTGGGTGATCGCGTGGACTACGCATCAGCGCTGATTGATGGAAGAACAGCCCTTGAAACTGCTCGGTCCGGGATCGCGGCACAGGAGGTAATGGACTTATGGGCCGGGCTAAAAGAGCGACTTAGCGAAAATGCTAATGGGCGAAATAGCACAAAAGGAGTAAAGCATGGCTAAATCACAACCCTCTATGGATTCGTCCACCATATTCGCCACCAAAGGTGCCGGTAGCGCGGTAGCCGAATCCCGCCCCAGAGAACCGATCAGTGAGGAAAAGTTGGTGGACCTCAATTTCAAGGTGCCAGATGGTTTCCGCAGGAGGTTCAAGATACGGGCAGCGGAGGAGGGCATCACTGGTGTTGAACTGCTACGCAGGATGTTCGATGCAAACTGATCCCGGCTTAAAAATGGAAGAGGGGACGGCTGAACCAGTGGCGCGCACGGTTTGGTGTATCGGAGCTCACGAGGTCGTTATAGAGACGATGCCGGACGGGACCGTTTTGGTGAACGGATCCCCGGTCGAGCCGATAGAAACCACGAAAGACAAACTGCGGCCGCAAGCCCGCTAATTTCTGGTATTCGTAATTTCCAGGCTACGGCCATTGTTGCGCGCCATGCAGGAAGCGAATTACCTGGATCTGGCGGGCATCCTGCTCCTGAATCCGGTACACCACAATGAAAGGCGTACCGGGCACAACCAGCTCGCGGGTTCCGCGCCGCCGACCGGCCCGGCCCATTTGAGGATAGTCCGCCAACCTGCCAGCCGCTTGGCGGACAAGCTCGCCCTGTTCGATGGCGATGGCCGGTCTTTCCTCTGCGATGTACCGCACGGCGCTCAGGTATTCAGCGCTGGCCCTTGGGGTCCAAATTACCGGCAAGGGCCGGTTCGTTGCCATTATTGCGCGATCCGCTTGCGTAACTCCTCGCGCAGTTGCCCAAACTGCCGCTCGACCTCCTCATGCGGTATCCACTTGGTCGCCGGGTCGTCGGCCTCCTTCAAGCCGATCTCCACCTGTTCGCGGAACCAGCGGTCATGCTCGGCGGCCGCAAAGGCGTTTCTCATCCGCTCAGCGGCATCGGGTCGGGACTTGCCCGGCAAGGAAGCCGTGGCGCTGTGCTGGGTGGCGTCCACCAGGTCGATGCGGCCGATATGCAGCTCTTCCTTGAGATAGTCCACACAGGTATCGAGGCTGCGCCAGAGGCGCGGGCGGTCGGCGCGCTGGATCCCCAGCGGCCGTTCCTCCATGCCGTACTTAAGCAAAACCGACCAGCCGCCGGGCTGGCCGATGATGGCCGCGCCGCGAAGGGCGCGCGCTTCCACCAGGCGTTTGACGGTGGCGGTGTCGATGGTATGGGTGCCCATTTTAGAATCTCCAGGAATGACGGTGCATTACTGAGTCTATCATCGTCATTACTGAGCGGTTATGCAATCACGCCTGCCGTCCGGCAGGCCATTGCTTCACATAACACGACTTACGCGCAGTTTTTCACGGCCGCAATCATCCCCACTTTTTGGGGATAACCATGGGGATAATGCCAAAACAGGGAAGGGCGACGACGGTTGCCGCCTATGCCTCAAAACGTGGCAGAGTACAGACCTCGCCGCCTGGAACGCGAAGTGCAGGAATTGCGGAAGGCCTAGCGGCCGCGCAACGCCCGGCGCGCTTGCGCCAGCGCCGCATTCATCACGGCCTCATCGGCGGGCACGAACAGCGGCGGCAGCTTTTCCTCTGCCGGTAACTCCACATCTAACGCGCGGGCGATATTCAGCGGATACGGTCGGCGATCACCGGGCAAGGCGGCAATCGTGGCCCGTGCCACGGTCTCGCCAACCTCCCGGCACAACCATTGCCATTCGCGCCGTGCGCGATCATTCGTGAGTTCGGGTTCCATGACTGGGCCGTCCGTCATAAATCGTTACGTCCATCGGTGCGCCATCCAGGCCTTCACCAGCCACGCGAACGCGGCCACCCATTTTTTTCGCCAGCGTCGTCAATTTTTCGATCAGATCCTCACTGTCATCCGGGCTGACTGCGGGCGTCCCAGAGACTTCAACGCGCGCACCGTGATAAGCCGCCGTCAAGTAATATTCAATATCTGATTCCGGGGTATGCTCCACCAGGAATCGGGTCAGCTCGAAGTCGGTCATCCGCTCGGCCGGAGTACCAGCGGTGCGGACCAGACGCCCTGACTTCACCGCGTTGTAAACACGCTGTCTCAACGGTTTCATTCCTTACCCTCCTGCTAAATACTTCACCCTTGCTGCCAAGACCTCTCCATATGTGGTCACAACTGACTTGCCGGGCAGGCCTTGCCGCGTGAGCGCGGCTGCGGAGCTGTCCCGTGAGCGGGCCAGCCATACTTTTGTTTTAACTGTTCCAACAGCAAAAGGGAAGCAGCCCTCTGGCCCGTCGCTTTGCTCCAGCAAGGCGGGGCTACGCCTCTACCCCAAGGGGGATATACAAGGGGGCGATTAGTAAACACCATCTTTGCACCACGTATGCGCGGAGCGGACAGATACGCCTAGCTCAGACGCTATGGCCCGGTAAGACTGCCCCTGCGCCCGCAATAGGCGCGCTGTGGCCCGTTTTTCCTCGTTGCTGGCACGAACCCCTTGCCCGGTGTAGTTCGTCGCGTAGCGGCCCTCTGTGACCCGGTTGCGGGCTTTATCCCGCCGGTCGGCCTCAGCATCCGGGATGATGGCCCGCATCTTCGGCAGGAGACTGGCCGGGATCAGGTCGCCGATCCAGTCATAGAGCGTTTGTCGGCGGAAGCGGTAGCGTGGGTCAATCTTCTGGCCCTGCCACTCGATCTTGTGCCCACTGGCGGCCAGCATGGCCCGCTTGAGCGTCGGTTGCATGGCCTGCCGGATCTCCGGCTGTGCCAGGTCGGTATGCTTGTGGGCAAGTCCTATGATTTCGTCCTCGATGCCCTCCGCCTGGGTGAACCAGCTCAAGGCTACTCCTGACAGGAACAGCCATTTGTCGCGGTAGCCCTCCGGGATGCTGTGGCCGTAGTGACTGGAGATAGCCAAGAGGTCCTGAAAGACCAGGTGCCAGCGGGCATAGATGCTGCCTTGGATGGCCTTGTCTGGCGACGTGCGCCGGGCGCGTATGTCGCGGACTTCGGCTTTCTTCTTGCCCTCCGTGCCCAGTATCTCGAACGCAATCTGCCGCAAAGCCCAGCGGTGGCCGTCCAGCACGATAGCCTGGACTTCTTCGCCCCGGTTGCGGGTGCCGACAACCCGCAAGAGGCGGGTGCAGTCCTTCGCGGCCGAGTCTGCCCCAAGGGGCTTGAGCGCGCGGATCAGTGCATCCTGGCACCGCTGCCAAACGGGCAGGCATTTGGGGGGCAGGGGTTCCAGTAACCAGTACAGGTGCAGACCGGAACCGGACCATACGACGATGTTGGGGTG
>JAQUAC010000152.1 GCA_028687415.1 Acidocella sp.
GCCAGGACACCCAGGCCCAGCTCGACTGGCTGGACGCCAAACTCGCCGCCTCCACCGCCGAATGGAACATCGTCATCGGCCACCACCCCATCTACACCGCGCTGGACAATGCCTATGGCGAGGACCACGACCAGCCGGACCTCATCGCCCGCCTGAACCCCATCCTGCTTAAGCATAACGTGCCCGTGTATATCTGCGGCCACGATCACTGCCTTCAAGCCGTGAAAATGGAGGGCATCACCTACGTCGTCACCGGCGCCGGCTCGCAAACCTACACCCCCGGCCCCGCCATCCGCGGCGGTTTCGCCTCCGGCGCGCACGGCTTCATGGCTACCCGCCTCTCCGGCGCCAAGCTCGACTACGCCCTTGTCGACAAACACGGCACCCCGCTCTTCTCCCAAACCATCCAGCGGGTTTAGGGGCAGGCACTCATATAGAGTCGCCTCGGGGGGCTGCCCCCGGCCAAGGGCAGAGCCTTTGGAATCCGCCCGGACGAAAAAAGGGACCCTATCAGGGTCCCTTTTTTGCCGAATACGAGGTCCAGGAGATTGGCCCCTGGGCTGGGAGCCCCTCTACTAATGTCCCGCGTTGGTGGCGGAGAAGTCCGGAACCAGGCCGGAAGCGGCCAACTGACCGGCAAGGGCTGCCTTCAACTTGCCGAGCCCGGCTTCGGAGGTGCTTTCCGCGCGGGCGACGAGCACGGCCTGGGTGTTGGAGGCACGCAGCAGCCACCAGCCATCCGGGGTGTTCACGCGCACGCCGTCAGTATCGGAGACTGTTGCCCCCCCGGCTTTCAGCCGCTCGGCCACTTCCGTCACCACGGCGAATTTCCGGTCCTCATCGCAGTCGAAGCTCAGTTCCGGGGTGTTCACCACTTCCGGCAGGCTGGCGCGGAATTCCGCCACGGTCTCGGTGCCCCGGGCGATGACACCCAGCACCCGCACGGCGGCATAGAGCGCGTCATCAAACCCGTACCATTTGTCGTTATAGAAGATATGGCCTGACATTTCGCCCGCCAGCGGCGAGCCCAGCTCGGCCATCTTGGACTTGATGAGCGAGTGCCCGGTCTTCCACATCAGCGGCTTGCCGCCAGCCTTGGCGACCTCGTCGAACAGCACCTGGCTCGCCTTCACGTCAGCGATGATGGTGGCGCCCGGATGCTCACGCAGCACGTCCCGCGCCATCAGAATCAGGAACTGATCGCCGAACAGAATATGCCCCTCATTATCCACGAGGCCGATACGGTCCGCGTCCCCATCGAAGGCAATGCCGACATCAGCCCCTTCCTTCTTCACGGCAGCCACGAGCTGCTCCAGATTCTTCGGCACGGTCGGGTCCGGGTGATGCGCGGGGAAAGTGCCATCGATCTTGCCGTTCAGCACAATGTGCTTGCCAGGGAGTTTTTCCACCAGCCGCATCAGCACGTCACCGGCGGCGCCATTGCCGTTATCCCACACCACTTTCAGATTGCGCTCGCCGTCCCAATCCTTCAGCAGGCGGGCGAGATAAGCGTCGCTTACATCCTTCTCGACCACGCTGCCCTTGGCTTCCGGCACCACCTGCCCGGCGGCGGCGCGCGCCCCCAGATCCTGGATCTGCTTGCCGAAGAACGGCTTGTTCTTCAGCATCATCTTAAAGCCGTTATAGTTCGGCGGGTTGTGGCTGCCGGTCACCATCACCGCGCCATCGGCGGGCTCGGTGAAGGAGGCGTAATACAGCATCGGCGTTGGCCCCAGCCCAATGGACACCACATGCGCGCCGCTGGCCATCAGCCCCTCGATCAACGCGGCCTCCAGCGCGGGGGAGGACAACCGCCCATCCCGGCCCACAGCCACGGTCTTGCCGCCGGCCTCGGCGACAATGGAGCCGAACACCCGGCCAATGGCGAAGGCATCCGCCTCGGTCAGCGTATCGCCCACAATGCCGCGAATGTCGTACTCGCGCAGCGAGCTGGCGTGGAATTTATGCGAGAATGTCATGCATGCCCCGTTGTTCATGTATCGCGCGCCACCCTGACGGCGATTTGCGGCCAATTTTTGACCACGCCCAGAAAAAAGAGGCCCGCTTATCCGGCGGGCCCCTTCCCTGGTCAGGAGTTAACGTAGTTCTTCAGGAAGGTCCGCACCGAATCCGCGAGATCCGGCCGCGCCAGGGAGAACGCGATCTGCGCCTCCAAAAACCCGACCTTATCGCCGCAATCGAAGCGCTTGCCTTCGAATTTCAGCCCGTGGAACGGCGTGTGGCCGATCATCTTGGCCATCGCATCGGTCAGCTGCACCTCGTTACCCGCCCCGCGCTCCATCTGGCTCAGATACGCCACGACCTCAGGCAACAGAATATAGCGGCCAATGACCGAAAGGTTTGAGGGCGCCTCCTCCGGCGCCGGCTTCTCCACCAGCCCGGTGACCTCCACCAGATCGCCCTTCACCTCGCCAACCTTCACAATGCCGTAGCGGTTGGTCTGCGCCGGCGGCACCTCGGAGATGGCGAGCACATTGCCCCCGGTCTCGTTATACACTTTCACCAGCTGCTCGGTGCAGGGCGTGTTGCTCAGCACCAGGTCGTCCGGCAGCAGAATGGCGAACGGGTCCTCACCGATGAAGGTGCGGGCGCACCAGATGGCATGGCCCAACCCCAGCGGCACCTGCTGGCGCACGGTGGAGATGGACCCCGGCGGCATCGCCTCGGAGCGCAGCAGCGCCAGCGCCTCGCGCTTATTGCGTTCAGCCAGCGTGGCCTCCAGCTCGAAGGCGATGTCGAAATGGTCGATCAGCGCCGTCTTGCCCCGGCCGGTGACCATGCAGAACTGCTCGATACCGGCGGCGCGGGCCTCATCCACCGCGTACTGGATCAGCGGCTTGTCAACGACGGGAAGCATCTCCTTGGGCATGGCCTTGGTCGCGGGCAAAAAACGCGTACCCAAACCCGCCACCGGAAGCACGGCCTTGCGCAATGGTTTTACCAAGAAATCCTCCTTGTTCGTCAGTTATTTCATTCAGTCGCATGCCGGGCGTCCGCCCGGCAAGGCCGTAACGGGTCAGGCCGGGGTGGCCTGGGCCTGGGCGGCGGGGATCTTCATCATTGTGCCTGTCATGGGAATGAAGAAGCACCCCATATCGCGGCGGGAATGGATCTTCCCTTGGGCATCTTTGTGGTAAACGTAAAAAACCTGCCCCTGCTTGAACGGCTGCCCGATGGGGATAATCATCCGCCCGCCCGGCTTGAGCTGCTGGAACAAAGCCGGCGGCGCGTATTGGGCGGCGCAGGTAACGATGATGATATCGAACCCGCCCTGCACCTCCGGCCAGCCGTAATAGCCGTCCCCCACCTTGGTGGTGACATTATCATAGCCCAGCGGCGCGAATATCTTCTTCACCGCATTACCCAGCGGCTCGATGATCTCGATGGAATAGGCATGGTCCACAATCCGCGAGAGCAGCGAGGACTGGAAGCCCGATCCGGTGCCGATCTCGAGCGAAACCTCGCCCGGCTTCGGCGCGATCACCTGCGTCATATAGGCCTGGCCCAGATAATCCGAGAGCGCGGAGCCATACCCCAGCGCCCAGGGCTTGGCCGGCTGGTCATAGGCATCGCCGCAAGTGGAGCGGTGCTCCTGATAATTATAATGGTAATATTCGCGCGGCAGGGCCTGGAAGGCGGCCAGCACCAGCGGGTCGGCACTGCCCAAACGGGCTTTCAGGTAATCGCTGATCGCCTTCATCGCCGCTGGCTTACGCGCCTGGATGGCATTGAACTGGCTGTCCGTCAGCGTCACCGGGCGGCCCGAGGCGGACATTGCGGCCTCGAACGCGGCCTTGTCCCAGGGCTTGCCATTCGGCGTCGGCGGCGTGGGCAATGCCGGAGCCGGGGCGGGCGAGGCGTTGTCGGCGAGTGCCGGGGCGGCGGCGCAGGCAGCCAGACCCGCGATCAATCCGCGACGGCCGATCGTCTCATGCTTAAATACCAAACCTTTTGTCCTTCGAGCGCTGGAAAGCTAATCGCGGCAATAGCATATAGTATAATCGCGCCGCCTAAAACCGCATGCAGGCCGATATTTCGCAGCAACAAATTCGCCAGCGGCGTCGCCACCACCGAGAACGCGCCATTCAGCCCCCAGGCCCAAGGCAGGAAGAACTCCCCCTCAATCTGTTGCAGCCCGAGCGGAAACGGCAGCCCCATCGCCAGACTCACCGGCGCCAGCGCCACCACCACCAGCGCCACGCGCAGGCCAAAGGGCAGCCCCCCGCCCGCCAGCATCGCGCCGTCCAGCCAGAACATCCCCCCCGCCCACAGCGCCACCACCAGCACCGCCAGCCCCACGGCCCGGCCAGGGGCGCCAGCGAACCGGCCGGAGAAAAAGCTCCCCAGCCCGGAGAACACCAGCATGGCGCTCAACACCACCGAAAACCCGGTGGCGCGGTCGCCCAGAAACAGGCTGGCGCGCTCAATGGCGAACAGCTCCAGAAACAGAAACGCCAGTGCCAGCACCGAGAAATACACTGCCGGGCGCAGCACCGGGGCGCTTCGGCGCTCCCGCCTGGGGGCAGCCAACGGCACCAGCAGCACCAGCATTGCGATAACCACCGCCTGTGCCAGCACCGCCAAATTCACCAGCGCGCCAATCTCCCCTTGCGGTAGAATCTGCAACCGCTGCACCAGCAGCGAGAGCTGACCCAGACGCAGAATGGCGTAAAAAGCTGGGCGGTCATCCGTCACCGGGCGAAGGTCGAAAGCCTGGGCCGAGGCGGTCCGCTGCCCCGCGAGAATCCCCGCTGCCTCGTCGGCGATGGAATCATCCTCGCCGTAGGACTCCACCGTCCCGGCGGCGAAGGAAACCGCGGGCAAGTCATTATACAGATTATCCCGCGCCGCCACCGGGTCGAACCCCTTGTAGTAGGAGATGTCGAAGGAGCGGTCATTGCACCATTTCGACGCCAGGGCGATGTCAGCCGCAGTGAACGGCGTGTTGCTGGCCAGCAGCCGCGCATTCCAGGCCGAGCGGTAGAGGATAACGTAAGCCCCGGGGTCAGAGATGCCGCGCAGGGCATAAGCCTGCCGCATCGTGGCGAGCACCCGAAGCGCATAAGCCGGGAAATCCTGAATAGAGACCGGCACGGAGAGCACGCCACCCGGCGCCAGCGCCCCCAAATCCTCGGCGAAAGCCTGAGCCGAGACGGCATAGACATTGGCCGGAGCCTCGTCGAGGAAATCAGCCGAGATGTCGATGACCCCATATTGCCCGCCCCTTACGGCGCTGCGCGGATTGTCATCCAAAATTCTCACACGCGCATCCGGCGGGAAGGCCGGCGAGCCTGCCAGACCGTGGCGCAGCGCACGATACAGCACCGGGTCCGGCTCCAGCGCCGTCACCCGCGCGGCCCCCAGGGCCAACAGCTCGCCAATGCGGAACCCGCCCGAGGCGCCGATCAGCATGGTCTGCGCGCCGGGGCGCAACGCGTAAGGCAGCGCATCCAGCGCCCCCGGCGCGTAACCGCTATTCACCGCCCCCGGCATCGGCAGGCTGGCGATGCGCGCGCCATCCCGGTACAGCCCATAGGCACGCGGCGGGCCGGGGTAGCCCAGCATGGCGGAATTATTTGAAATATCGGTATTCACCCGCTCGGTGAAATCATCCAGCAGCATATACGCGCCGCGCGGGCTGTCCACGCTGGCCAGAACATGCGCGGCGGGCGTGTGCAGCGGCGGGTAGATGGGCTTGTACTGGCTGATCGCCGCCTGCGGCCCCAGGGCCAGCAACGCCTCCGCCGCCAGCAGCGCGGCAAACGCCCCCAGAGCGGCACGCTTGCGGTAACGCTGGGTAAAGCACG
>JAQUAC010000153.1 GCA_028687415.1 Acidocella sp.
GCGCCAGGATCACCGCGCGGCGCTGGCGCTTGAGGTCCAGGATCGCCAGCGCGTCCTCCTCCATGGTCGCCCATTCAACGGGCGGGATAACACGGGAAACGCGGTTGTAGAGCTGGTCGAGCGGCATGTCTTTGCTCCCCTTATACTCAACATGAGTATAAATTGATGGAGCGCGCTTATACTCAAGCTGAGTATAAAGGTGCAAGGGTTTTTTGCGCAGGGCAGCCCGCTGCTCTGTTTACAACGAAGGCTTAACGGCTACCTGACCAGGGGCAGCTTGGTGCCGGTAAAGCCGCGCTCTTCCAGCACGGCGGGGCGGAAGCGGAACAGCTTGGCGGGCCGCCCCGCAAGGCCGGAAGTGAATTTTCCGGTTTCCTCCACCAGTTCCTGCTGCTCGATCAGGCGACGGAAATTCGGCTTGTGCAGGCTCTGCCCGGCCAGCGCCTCCATGGTCTGCTGCAACTCCAGCAAAGTGAAATCGCGCGGCAGCAATTCGAAAACCACCGGGCGGTATTTGATCTTGGCGCGCAACCGGGCAATGGCGGTGGCCAGAATGCGGCGGTGGTCGTGGGTCATCTCCGCCCCCGGCACCAGGGGCATCTCAACCGCGCCGCCGCGCCGCGCCTCGGGCACCAACCCCGCCTCCCACAGCAGCTCGTAGCGTTGCAGCACCAGCTCCTCGTTCCAGCCGCGCCCGGCACCACCGAACAAGCCGGAGACGCGCAGATGCCGCGCCGCGTCCTCCCTTGCCCATACGGCCAAACCCGGCAGCAGGGCCTCTGCCGCCGCGACGCCCTGGCGCCGGTCCTCCCATGGGAAATACTCGTACCAGCTGCGCCAAATGGCACCAGGATATTCCGCCGCCGCTGCCTCGCGGCTCAGGCCCAGATAAGAGATGGAGATGCTCCGCGCCGCATCCCGCTGCTGGTCGGCAAAGGTGTAGAGCTGTTCGGCATAGCCCAGCGGATGATGCGTCTGCCGCTCCACCCAGGCCCGCAGCCCCGATTGCAAAGAACGGTGCCCGGATTCCAGCGGGCCAGATGGCAGGGCAAAGCCGGATTCAATGGTGAGCACGCGCGGATCGCCATCGGTTACGGCGACCAGCACCGCGATCAGCTCCACTTGCACCGGTTCATTCCGCATCCCTCCTTGTCGCGCATCCGTGGGCGTGGCGGCAAGCGGGGACATTACTTTTATCGCCTTCAATGTTATAAATCCGCATGTCCCGGCTTGATACAGTCGATCTGCGCCTGCTGCGCGTGTTTGCCACGGTGGTGGAGGCGCGCGGCTTTACCGCCGCCCAGACGGTGCTGAATGTCAGCGCCTCAACCATCAGCAACCAGATCGCGGCGCTGGAAACCCGGCTGGGGGTAAAATTATGCCAGCGCGGCCGGGCCGGGTTCAAGCTCACCGAGGACGGCGCCACGATCTTCTCCGAGACGCAGAAACTTTTCTCCGCCATCGACAGTTTCGACGTGCGGGCCAGCGCGCTGCGGGCGCGCATTCGTGGCAGCCTTGTCATCGGGTTGGTGGACAACACCATCAGCGATCCAGATGCAAAAATCGCCCCGCTACTGAAACAGTTTTCTGAAACCATGAGCGATGTGCAACTGACGGTCGAGGTAAAATCCCCCAACGAGCTGCTGCGCGACATTCTGGACGGAAAGATCCATGTCGCCATCGGCAGCTTTCCGAAGCTGCTGCTGGGGCTGACCTATGTGCCGTTATATGAGGAGATGCATCAATTCTATTGCGGCTGGCGGCACCCGCTCTTCACCGCGCCCGCTACCCAAATCAGCCTGGAGGCGATCTCTCAGCACCGGCTGGTGTCGCGCGGCTATTGGGGCTCGCGCGACACCAAGCGCATCCGCAACGAACGCGCCAGCGCCACTGTGAACACCATGGAGGCAGCGGCACAACTCATTCTCTCCGGCGTGTATCTCGGCTATCTGCCAGTGCATTACGCGGCGCGCTGGGTGCGGCAGGAAGAGATGAAACCGCTGCTGACCGGCGGGCTGTGCTATTCCGCGCCTTTCGGGATCGCCTATGACGAAACTAAGGCCACACTGCCGCCGGTGAGGCTGTTCATCGCCCAGGCGCGGGCCTTGCTGGGGCAGAGCGCGCCCGCAAGCGCACCGGCGCTGCGCAGCCGGGGTTAGGGGGCGGCGCAGATCAGTGTGATGCCAACCGCTTCGACATTCTCATATACATCCAGCTTCTCGACCCTAACCTCAGCCCGACGCACACGCTCATCGGCCAGGCAGACATCCATGATGCGCTCGCCCAGCGTCTCCACCAGCTGAATATGCCCGGCTTCACAAAGATTGCGCACGGCACTGACGATTTCATCGTAGCATACGACGTTACGCAGATCGTCATGCAGCGAGGCAGTGGGCGGCTGCACGTCCAGCTCGATATTGATGCGCACGCGCTGGCGCCCCATTTTCTCATGCGCATGCACGCCGATGCGTGTCATAAGCACGAGGTCGCGAATGAAAACACGACGGACCTGCATGCAGGAATTCCGATAAAGCCTCTGCACCGGAAGGCCGAGCATCTGCTGCATTCTGTCTCATTCCTCGGCGGCATGGTGGGGGCTGATACGAGCTTGACAATGCTACCGCCATGCGTTTCAAAGATCAACTTTAAAGAAACTAATTTTCTTCAAAAGATAATTTAAAGCCTCCATCGGCGGATTAATAGTTTCTCTCAACTAAAATTTTATGCCTAAAGATAAATTTTTTGTTGCAACGCGGTATATTTCACCATAGCCTCGCGCCGTCGCTGTGACACTGTCAGCTTGTGGAGATGCCGCCCCGGAACATCAACCCGACAAAGCCCACGCCTATAGTCTGAAGCCATTTCCCTCAGCATGCGGGTTGTTCCAAAAACACCACTTCCATGCTGCCGCTCATTAAAACGCGAGGCATAATATATGACACTTCGAATTGCGATCATCGGCGCCGGCCCCAGCGGGCTGGCACAGCTTCGGGCCTTTGAGTCCGCCGAACGGCAGGGGATCGAGATCCCTGAAGTCGTGTGCTTTGAAAAACAGGAAGATTGGGGCGGCATGTGGAACTACACATGGCGCACCGGGCTCGATGAATACGGTGAACCCGTGCATGCCTCCATGTACCGCTACCTCTGGTCCAACGGCCCGAAGGAAGCGCTGGAATTTGCTGATTACTCCTTCGAGGAGCATTTCGGCCGCCCCATCCCCTCCTATCCGCCGCGGGAAGTGCTTTGGGATTACATTGTCGGCCGCGTGAAAAAAGGCAATCTTCGCCGCTTCATTCGTTTCCGTGCTCCGGTACGCGATGTGACCTATGATGATGCCACCGGCAAGTTCACCGTCACCGTGCGCGACCTCGAAAAAGACCATGTGTATTCCGAGGTGTTCGATTATGTTGTGGTTGCCTCCGGGCATTTCTCCACGCCGAACGTGCCCGACTTCCCCGGCCTCAGCAAATTCCCCGGCCGTGTGCTGCACGCACATGATTTCCGCGATGCCCGCGAGTTCACCGGCAAGCGCGTGCTCTGTGTCGGCAGTTCATACTCCTCCGAGGATATCGGCACACAATCATATAAATACGGCGCCAAGGAAATCATCTTCAGCTACCGCAGCAAGCCCATGGGCTTCGCCTTCCCCGAGGCGTTCTCTGAAGTGCCACTACTGCTGAAGGTTGAAGGCAATACGGCGTTCTTCAAGGATGGCACAACGCGCGAGGTGGATGTTATCGTGCTGTGCACGGGCTACCAGCACTACTTCCCCTTCCTGCCGGATGAGTTGCGCCTGAAGACGAATAACCGCCTCTGGCCGCTTGGCCTCTATAAGGGCGTGGTCTGGGAGAAGAACCCGAAGCTGATGTATCTCGGCATGCAGGACCAGTACTACACCTTCAACATGTTCGATGCCCAGGCCTGGTTTGCGCGCGACGTGATGCTCGGCAAGGTCAACCTCCCCTCCTACGAGGAAATGCACGCCGACTCTCTGGCCTGGCGCGAGAAGGAAGAGGCCAGTGAAACCGCTTCCGACGATATCGACTTCCAGTGCGCCTATATCCGTGACCTCATCGACCGTACCGACTACCCGGATTTCAAGCCGGAAATCATGGCCGAGCAGTTCAAGGAATGGAAGCACCACAAAGAGGAGGACGTGCTGACCTACCGTCACCACAGCTTCCGCTCCACCCTGACCGGCAACATGGCACCACCTCTGAAGACGACCTGGATGCAACAGACGGATGACAGCCTTACAGCCTTCCTCGCCAACAACTGAAGCCACAAAACCTGGGGAATTTCCCCAGGTTTTTTATACACCATACACAAAAAAGGGGCGCTCCATCACGGAGCGCCCCTTGATTTTTGCCGCCGTGTCAGAGGCTGGTCTGTTCCGCCGCAATGCCCTGGTTCAGCTCCCGCCCATCATCGAACTGTGCAAGATAGTCGATGATGAACTGCCGGTAGCGCGTCATACCCTTATACTCGGCAATCTGCGGATTCAGGTCGCGGATGACGCGGTGCATGCGGATGGCCCATTTGCGCACCCGCGCCAATTCTTCCAGCCGGATGAGATAACCCCGGATGCCGAACAGGATCGCATTACTGCGCGGCAGGCGCGTCAAGGTTTGCAACTCTACGCGCAGGCACAGGCGCTCGCCGACATTCTCTGGCGTGATCGCGGCTTTCTCCGGCCCCCAGGCCGGGTAATTCTCCGGCGAGGTATCCAAACGCGGATTCGCCGTGAGCGTCCAGTTCAACCGGCGCACCGGCTTGCCCAATTGCAGGCGCAGCAGATATTGCAGCGCACGGTCGAACACACCCATCTCATGTGCCAGCGGCACCGGGCCGTGCCATTCGGTGAAGGACATGCCTACATCGAAGTTCAGCGACCAATCCGCCTGCGAGGTGACCATGCCGCCATCCATGTAGAGCATGTTTTCACGCTGATCTTGCAACGAAAAATCACCCTGCACCTGTCTGGCGATGTATTCGAACGGACCGTAAGGCAGTGTCTCCGCCTTGCCGAAGGTGAAGTGCTGGTCGATGTTCAGCGGCCGGTTGACCCAGTGCCACTCATCGCCATTCTTGGTCAGCGAGAAATGCTGCGGATAGTCAAGCGTTAAGCTCTCCATCAGCAATTCCAGCGTGTCCCACTCGGCTTCCGCCATATGTGGCAGCACCTGGCAGCGCAGCGGGTCATCCGCCAGCGTAATGGCGCGGTCCGCCATGTCGCCAACGTAATGCTCGTCGAGGTCGAAGGTCGCCTGGAAGGCAACCGTCTCCCCGCCGCGCACATGCGGCTCCATGTTCACGGAGTACATATAATTATCGTCTGGGAAAGGGAATGGAAAGCGCAGGATCGCATCATCCGAATTTCGGAAGGTGTAATCACCGCGATAAGTTTCGGCAGGCTTGATGTTGAGGTCCATGGCTCAGAAATCCAGCACGAGTTCAGGGGTTTGCGCGCGCGACACGCAGATCATGATCGCATTATTGGCGGCGCGTTCCGCGGGCGAGAGGAAATGGTCATGGTGGTCGGCCACACCTTCCAACAGAGCGACTTTGCATTCCCCGCAGGCACCGCCACGGCATAGGCAGGACGGGTTGAGCCCGGCGGCTTCCATGGCGTCCAGCAGGGACTCTTCCTCGCCCACGTTCAGCGTGAGGTTGGAACGGCGTAAATGCGCCACAAACGGTTTACCGCCCGTGGCTCCGCCAAAGCTCTCCTTGTGGACCTTCGCAGCCGGCCAGCCAAGCTGCGCCGCCGTGGCCAGCACGA
>JAQUAC010000154.1 GCA_028687415.1 Acidocella sp.
GCCGCGCCCCTCGGCCTTGTTGGCCACCACCAGCACTTTTTTGCCGGTGCGGCGCAGCCAGGTGGCGAAGTGCCGGTCTTCCGGCAGCAGCCCGGCGCGGGCATCGAACACGAAGAGCACGAGATCTGCATGATCCACGGCCAGTGAGGTGGAGGCGCGCATGCGTCCCGGCAGCGTATCCGGCGCTGCCTCCTCCAGCCCCGCCGTGTCCACGAGCAGCACTTTCGTGCCGGCCAGCACGCATTCGGTCTCCTTGCGGTCGCGTGTTACGCCCGGCGTGTCGGCGACCAGCGCCAGACGCGACCCGGCGAGCCGGTTGAAGAGCGTGGATTTGCCGACGTTCGGGCGTCCGGCAATGACAACATGAGGTATCATGATCAATTATACGCCGTAAGTTTGGCATCGCGGGTGAGCTGCAAGAGCACGCCTCCGGCGGCAATGGGCGGTATATCCGCTTGTGCCGCCAGCTTCACCTGAGCCTTCAGCCTTCCCGCCACCGGGTCCACCAGCGCCGCCTGCTTGTGATCGCTCACCAGTACCAGCGTGCCGTTCACCAGCAGCGGGCCTACCCATTGAATCGGATCTTTCTTGGTTTTCGGCTTGCCGAAAGCGGGGAGTTGCAGCGACCAGCAGACCAGCCCGTCATCGGCATGTACGGCGTAGACCGTCTGCGTCTGGTCCACCAGAAAGACGAAACCGCCCGCAAGGCATGGCGTTTGCGTGCCGGCGGCGCTGTGCGTCCACACTTTTGCGCCGGAATGCAAATTCACGGCCATCATCGTGTCGCCCAGATTGATGGCATAGACAACGCCCCCGGCAATCACCGGAGAGGCGACGATGTCGGACATATCGACACCGCTGCCCTGGCCGAACGAGCCCGCCAGGCTCTGTTCCCAGAGCGGCGTGCCGGAATTGGCGTCGATGGCGGCGAGCATGCCGGAGGAGAACCCGGCGACGATGATGCCATCCGCATAGGCCGGCGCGCCGGTAATGCCCACGGCGGTGATGGAGGGCGAGCCGACAGCGGCGGTGAAACGCCAGCCGGGCTGGCCGGAATTGGCGTCAAAGGTCAGCAGCAGGTCGTTCTGCACCACGACGGAGACCAGCCCGCCTGCCACCAGCGGTGCGGTGCGGGTAGGGAAGTCCAGCGCCTGACGCCAGAGGATCTTGCCGCTGGCGGCATCCAGGGCGAGAATTTCGCCATAGCCGGTGCTGGCGTAGACCTTACCGGAATCATAGGCGACGCCGCCGCCGATATTCGGCTCGGTGGAGTGCTTGGGCCGGGTGGGCCGGTGCCAGGCTATGGTGCCGTCAGTCAGCGAGACAGCGCGCACCACGGCGTTCGCATCCATGGTGAAGACCATTCCCCCGGCGATGATCGGGACAGCGCTGAGTGGCTGGCGGTAGCTGCCTTTGGTGCCGATATTGGTGTGCCAGAGCGGCTTGAAGCCCAGCGGCGCGCTGATATTGCCCGGCGCGTGCGTGGCATTGAACCAAGCCTGCGGCCAGTCCGCCAAAGCGGTGGCCTGCGGCAGGGTCACCGGCGGCGCGTCCACCGAGACATCCATGCCGCTGACGGTGGACATGACGGGGATCTGCACGCCGGGGATCGGCGGCTTGGGCTTGGAGCAGGAGGCGAGCAGCCCCAGGAGCAGGCTGGTTGTGGCGGTACGGCGTCGCATCATGGTCTGGGTCATCCGTTGATCTTGGCGAGCAGCCCGCCGGCGCGGTTGCGCACGCCGTCCGGGGCATTCGGGTCATTGGCAATTTGCGAGAAAAGGGCCTTCGCCATGCCAGTATTGCCCTCGTGCAGGTATGTCAGGGCCTGGGTTTCCCGCGCCAGCGCGTGGTACGGGTTGGTGGATTGGGTGAGCGGCTGCAACTTGGCCAGCACATCGGCATCCGGCGTTGTGCCCAGGGCATGCTGGGCCCAGAGCAGGGTGGCAAGGTCGCGCAACAGCTTGTCGGCGTGGTCGTCGGCGGTGATGCCGTTCCACAGCGCTGCCGCTTGGGCTGCTTGCCCGCCAGCGGCGTAGAGCCCGGCGGCGCGCAGGTTGGCGAGGGTCTTGTAACCTTCCGGCGCGGTGGCGGCGAAGCTGGTCAGCGCCTGCGCGGCCTGGGTGAGCTGGGCCGCAGCGGGCCGGGCACCCGGCGCATCCAGTGCGCCGGTGATGGCGAGGTACCGCGCCGCCGCCTTATCCGCCTGCTTGGCCTGATAGCTGGTGTAGTATTGCTGTGCGCCGATGCCAGCCAGAACCAGCAGCATGGCGATGAGCAGGAGCCCACCATAGCGCTTGGCCAGGGTCAGCGCCCGCTCATTGCGGAGATCCTCGGAAACTTCATCAAAAATATCGACCACGCGACCCTACCCCTTTGTCGGTATCGTCTTAGCCGGGCGTGCCGCGCGCGGCAACGCAGGCGGCCAAACGCTTCGCCGCCCGCTCCGGCCCGATGAGCGGCAGCAGCGGCGCCATTTCCGGCCCGTGCTCCTCGCCGGTCAGGGCCAGACGCAGCGGGTGAAACAAGGCGCGGCCCTTGGCCCCGGTGGCTTCGGCGATGGCGGCGGTCCATGCCTTCCATGTCTCCGTGCTCCAAGGCGTGGCGGGCAGCGTATCCAGCGCCGCGCGCAGCACGGCGGAATTGCCCGGCAGTTCGGGCGGGGAGAACTCGCCTTCCACCACCTCCCACCAGCGCCGCGCCTCGGTCAGCAGGTCCAAATTCCCCCGGATCGCTGCCCAGAATGCCGGCGTGGCGCCCTCGGGCAGGCGATCTTTCACCATCTCGAACTCCAGATGGTGCAGGAGTTTGCGGTTGAGGCCGAGCAACTGCTTGGCATCGAACCGTGGCGGGGAGCGCCCGAAATCCGCGAGGTTGAAGCTGGCGATCAGCTCTTCCATGCCCACCGGGGCGGGGTCCTTGTTGGTGCCGAGCCGGGCCAGATAGGCGGTGATGGCGGCGGGTTCGATCCCGTCCTTGCGTAGCGATTTCAGCGAGATGCTGCCAATGCGCTTGGAGAGTTTTTCGCCCTCGCCCCCGGAAATCAGCGGCAGATGCGCGAAGCGCGGCACGCAAGCCGCCCCGCCAATGGCGTTGAACAAATCGATCTGCACGGCGGTGTTGGACACATGATCCTCACCCCGGATGATCTGGGTGATGCCGAAATCCACATCGTCCACCACCGAGGTGAAGGTGTAGAGCGGCGAGCCGTCGGCGCGGATGAGCACGGGGTCGGATACCGTGCCGAGCTTTATATTGCGGCTGCCGAGCACAAGATCGTGCCAGGAGGTCGCGCCATCGGAGAGCTTGAAACGCCAATAAGGGCGCTTGCCGTTGGCCTCGGCGGCGGCGCGCTGCTCAGCGGTCATGTTTAGCGCCGCGCGGTCATACACTGGCGGCAGCTTGCGCTTCACCAGGGCGGCGCGCTTGGAGGCCAGCTCGTCCTCATTCTCAAAGCACGGATACAGCCGCCCGGCGGCCTTCAGCTTTTCCGCCACCTCGGCATAACGGGCGAAGCGGTCGGACTGCCGTGCCGTTTCGTCCCACGAGATGCCAAGCCAGCGCAGATCATCGTAAATGCCCTGCTCATACTCGGGCTTGCCGCGCTCGGTGTCGGTATCGTCCAATCGAAGGAGAAAAATACCGCCCTGAGCGCGGGCAAAGAGGAAATTCACCAGCGCCGCGCGGGCGTTGCCGACATGCAGATAGCCCGTGGGGCTGGGAGCGAAGCGAACTTTTATCATCCCGCGCGGGTTAGACCATTCTGCCGCGCGGGGGAAGTTGCCGGAGCTTAGAGACCCAGCCGATCCTTCAGCCGGTAGTACCAGGACCCCGCCACAGTCAGCGGCACGCGGAAGGTCTTGCCGCCGGGGAAGGGGTAGTAGGGCAGCTTCGAGAACACGTCGAACCGCGAGCTGTCCCCGGCCACCGTTTCGGCCAGAATCCGGCCCAGTAGATGCGTGGTGGTAACGCCGTGGCCACTATCGCCGTGGCTGAAGAACACTTTCGGCGCCAGTTTGCCCATTTGCGGGAAGCGCGTGAGCGTGAGGGCAAAATTGCCGCTCCAGGTGTAGTCGATGCGCACATCCCGCAGGCCGGGGAAGGTTTTCAGCATCAGCGGCAGGATCTTCGCCCGGATGCTGGCCGGGTCGGTCCCGCCATACACAATGCCACCGCCATACAGAATGCGGTTATCCGCCGTGCGGCGGAAGTAATCCAGCACGTAGTTGCAATCTTCCACGCAGACATTGGAGGGCAGCAGCTTAGCTGCCTTGTTGCCCAGAGGCTCGGTGGCCAGCACCTGGGTGGAGACGGGCATGATCCGCCCCTCAAGCTCCGGCAGCACGTTGCGCAGATACGCATTGCCGCAGACGAACACGTATTTTGCCCGGACCTCGCCCTGCGCGGTCTTCACTATGGCGTTGTCCATATCCACGGACACCACGGGGGAGTTCTCGAAAATTCGCCCGCCAAGGCTTTCGAACGCCGCCGCCTCGCCCTGCACCAGGTTAAGCGGATGCAGATGCCCGCCCTTACGATCGATCAACCCGCCGACATAACGGTCCGTCACCACGTGCGGGGCCAGGGCGCTCTTGTCCAGCAGCTCGAACTGGTCGTAGCCGAAGCCGTTCCACACCTTCACATGGTGCTCCAGCTCGCGCATCTGCTTCGCTGAGAAGGCGGTGGTCAGCATGCCGGGCTGAATGTCGCACTGGATGTTATACTTGGCCACGCGCTCGCGGATGATATTGCCGCCCTCGCAGGCCAGCGCGCCGATCACCCGCCCGGCATTCTCGCCGTAGCGGGCGGAGATCACGTCCAGATCGCGCGAATACCCGTTCACGATCTGCCCGCCATTGCGCCCCGAGGCGCCGAAGCCGACGCGCACGCCCTCCACCAGCGCCACGGAAAACCCGCGCTCGGCCAGTTCAAGCGCCGCCGCCGTGCCGGTGAACCCGGCGCCGATGACACATACATCCGCCGTAACCGTGCCCTGCAGGGGAGGGCGCGCATCCTGCTTGTTGGCCGTGGCGGCGTAGTAGGATTTTACATGTTCAGTCATTTTTGCTCCGGTCCCAGAAGTGCAACGCCAAAAGCCGCGCCAAGCACGGTCATGGTAATTATCATGAGCCTGATTTTATACGCTTCTGCTCGCGCTTCGGCCACCACCTCCACCCGCATATTCGCTTCCGCCGCCGCCACGCGCGCGGGCAGGGGGCCGGTGCCGCCGGTCACGATGGCGGCGGTATCCGGGTCCACCTTGTCCGCCAGGGCGGCAATGGCCGCTGCCTGCGCCTCTGGCGTCGGCGCCGTCAGCACGGCGTCCAGCGCCTGCTGCTGGTGCAGCTCGTCCACCACTGGGGCGGGGATGGAGAAGCTGGCGAAGGTGCCAATCAGGCCGGGGATAAGGAAGCAGGTGAGAAGAAAGCCGATCCGCGAGAGCGATATATTCTTGGCCATGCCCAAGCCTGGGGCGTGACCGGCAGCGCTGTCAAATCACCAAATTGTTGCGCCGCCCCGGCTCATGCCGCCGTGGCGGTGCGCCTGTTGGGCTTGGCGGCGGCGGGTGGCGGGTCATCCAGCGCCGGGGTCAGGGCTTCCAGCAGCGCGCTGCGCAGCTGGTTCAGCTTGCGCTCATTCTCCACGTGCATGCCGAACACGTCCTTCACGTAGAACACGTCCACCGCGCGCACGCCGTAGGTAGTGACATGAGCGGAGGCGATTTGCAGCCCCTCGCTTGAGATCGCGGAAGTTACATCATGCAG
>JAQUAC010000155.1 GCA_028687415.1 Acidocella sp.
CGGGCGCCGCCGATATGCAGCAGCCCGGTGGGGGAGGGGG
This sequence comes from Acidocella sp., assembly GCA_028687415.1. GTDB lineage: Bacteria > Pseudomonadota > Alphaproteobacteria > Acetobacterales > Acetobacteraceae > Acidocella. Next base: position 41 of record JAQUAC010000155.1, read on the forward strand.
CGAAACGGGTACGGATTGTCATGCCTGCGTGTTAGCCGGTTGCGCCGGATTGTGCCAGCGCGGACAAATGGTTAACGTCCATTAACAACCGGAGGTTGGGTTTGGGAGAGGTGTTTGCACGCTGGGTAGAGGCCGAGCAGGGGCGGTTCACGCTCTTACTCCCCATTGCTATGGGCGTTGCCATCCTCGTGTATTTTTCCCTCCCCGCCGAACCGCCGCTCTGGCTAGGCCCCGTTGCCACTGGCCTCTCCGCCATCGCCCTGGCCACATCGTGGCGCCACCAATACGCCCGTTTCGCCGCCGCCATGGCGCTTATGGCGTCCCTTGGTTTTGCCCGCGCCGAGCTGCGGACCGCCAGCGCCCCGCCAATGCCCCTCATCCCCAGCGGCGTCCTCAAGGTGGCGGGCATTATTTCGCGCATCGAGTTGATGCCCGGCGCCGCGCGCATCACCCTGACCCAGCCTCGCCTGGACTCCGGCCCGCCGCTCAAGCGCCAAATCCGTCTGAAACTCCGCCCCAGTGACACCACGCCGCTTATCGCCGGAGAGGGCGTGCAGACCTACGCCATGCTCTTTGGGCCAGAGCGCCCGGCCTATCCCGGCGGGTGGGACCAGGGGCGGGACGATTTCTTCTCCGGCCTCAACGCCTCCGGCTTCGCTCTCACGGGCCTCACCATCACCACCCCACCGCCGCCAGACCGGCTGGGCAACGCGTTGCAAAACCTGCGCGCCAACATCGCCAGCACCATCATGGCCACACTGCCGCCCGCAACGGGGACCATAGCCGTCACCCTGCTCACTGGCGACGAGCAGGCCATCCCGCCGCAGGAGCGGCAAAATTTCATTGAGGCCGGGTTGGCCCATATCCTCGCCGTGGCCGGGCTGCATGTCGGTATCATCATGGGGCTGGCCTTCACCGCCTCGCGCTGGCTGCTCACGCGGCGAGAACGCATGGCCCTGCGTCTGCCAACAAAATCCCTCGCCGCCGCTGCCGCATTGCTGGCCGGTTTAGCTTACGCGCTGCTCACCGGCGCGCATCTGCCTATCCTGCGCAGCCTAGCCATGGCCAGCCTCGCCACGCTGGGAGTGTTCGTGGGCCGCCGCGCCATCTCCCTGCGCGGGTTGGCGCTGGCGGCTCTGGTCCTCATGCTCGCCACGCCGGAAACGGTGCTGGGCACCAGCTTCCAGATGAGCTTCTCCGCCGTTGCCGCGCTCATCTCGGGTTACGCCGCCGTGCAGCATTTTTTCACGCGCTTCCACGCCTCGCAATCGCGCCTGGGTAGTGTGGTGATGCACATCATCGGTCTCGCCTATACCAGCCTGCTGGCAGGCGGGGCCTCCATGCCCTTCGCGGCCTACCAGTTCCAGCAGATCCAGCCCTATTGGATTCCCGCCAACATTCTCGCCGTGCCGCTCACCGCCTTCTGGATCATGCCGCTCGGCCTGCTTTCCTTGGCGCTGATGCCGCTGCATGCGGCGGCCCTGGCGCTTATCCCCATGGGCTGGGGCATCTGGCTCATCGTCTGGGTCACGGCGCATATCGCCACCTGGCCTTATGCCCTGCTGCGCATCGCCCCCATGCCGTCCGCCGCCATCCTGCTCATCGCCGCGGGGCTGGCTTGGCTGTGCATCTGGCGTTCGCCGCCACGCTTGGCCGGGGTGCCGCTCATGGCCGCCGGGGTGGTGCTGGCCATGCTCGCCCGTCCGCCGGACGCGCTGGTCTCCGCCAACGCCAAGCTCATCGCCATGCGCTCCGGCCCCACTGTGTTCCTCATCACCCAGCCTCGCGCGGGGAATTTCATCCTGGAGCAATGGCAGAACGTATGGGGAGAAACCCCACTTACCCCGGGGCAATGCAACGCCACCGCCTGCCGCCTCGGCCCCATATTATTCGCACCAACCCGGCCATTGGCCGGATGTGGAGACGCGGCACTGGCTCTTTCCCCGGTTCAGCTTCTTGGTGCGTGCGGCCATATACCGGTCATCGACCGACTTTCCACCTACCGCAACGGCGCCACCGCCGCCTGGATCACGCCACATGGCGTGGTCCTGCGCACGGACCGGCAGGTACAGGGGAACAGGCCATTGGTCCTACCCTATCCACAACTTTAACTTGCAATTAATAGTGTGGTCATGAGCCTCGCGCTTTCCGCCCCGACGCATCAGTCTACCCCCACCCTGGCCGACCAGCTGCTCAGCCTGCGGCGGCGCTGGCGCCTCATCCTCGCCTGCACGCTCATCGTCCCAGGCCTCACTTTAGTGGTGCTGCTGCACCTGCCGGTCACCTACACTGCCACCGGCATCGTGCTTTACGACCCCGGTGAGGCCACAATCCCCGGAGACACCAGCAACGCCCCTCAGACCATGCAGGACGAAGATGCGGTGACCGCCAGTCAGGGCGAGATCATCGCCAGCCTGCCCGCCGCCGGGCAGATCGCCACGCAGCTCAACCTCGCCGCCCGCCCGGAGTTCAACCCCGCGCTGGCCCAGAGGCACTTCCCCTTCTCCTTGCTGCCCCGCTCCGCCGCCCCCAATGCCGCCGCCCTGGCCGAGGCAACCCGCCGGGCACTCAACATCACCGTTCTACCCGGCTCGCGCGTGCTCACGGTCTCTTTCACCAGCACCGACCCGGCGCTCGCCGCCACTGCCGCCAACCTCGCCATGCAGCTCTATCTGAACCATGAGCGCGACCAGTCCTTCGCCGCCCTCACCGACGCGCAAACCTGGCTGGAGCATCACTCGGAAGACGTGCAGGCACAACTCGACGTTGCCGAAACGCAACTCGCCCAGGCCCGGGCCGCCGCCGGGGTGGTGCAGGGGGCGCAGGCCAACTTGACAACGGAGACCGCGAGCCGGATCGCCGCCTCGCTGGTGGAGGCGCAGGCGGATCTGGCCATGAACCAGGCGCGGCTGAACGCGGCCTCGGGGGGCGATGCCGCCGCCGCCAACGCCGCCATCGCCCCTAACCTGCTGCCCTTGCGCAAGGAGCAGGCAGACCTCACCGCGCAGGTGCGGTCACTCTCTACCGCATACGGTCCAGACTACCCGGATCTGCAAACCGCCCGCGCCCAGCTTGGAGCCATCACTTCCGAAATCAACGCCGAGACCGGGCGCGAGTTGGACGCCGCCCGCGCCGAGGTGGCGGCGGACACAGCGCAGATCGCGACATTACAAACCGCCCTTGCTGCGGCGCGGACGCAGAGCCAGACGGAGGACGAGGAATCAGGCCCCATCCGCGCCCTGGAGCAGCGGGCCTCCGCGGCGCGGGACATGCTGCGCGCCATGACGCTGCAAGCCGACCAACTGGCGCAAGACGCCTCCCTTACCAAGCCGGATGCCCGCATCCTTTCTACTGCCGCCATCCCCACCAGCTCCAGCACGCCGCATAAAAGCCTGATCCTGGGGGCGGCGCTGGGGCTCGGGCTTTGCGCCGGAGTGCTGCTGGCCGGGCTGGCCGAGGCGTTGGACACCTCCTTCCGCTCCGGCGAGGACATCCGCACCCATTTTGGCCTGAGTTGCTTCTCCATGGTGCCGGAAACCGCCGCCCCGCGCCATGCCGCGCTGGAAGCTCCGTTCTCCCTGTACGCGGAGCAATTGCGCGCCCTGCGCACCGGGCTTGGTTTTACCCCCGGCCAGTGCCGCATCGTCGCTATCACCGCCGCCCGCCCCGGCGAGGGCAAGACCACGCTTACCATCACCTTTGCCCGCAGCCTCGCCGCCGCGGGCCTGCGCGTGCTGGCCATAGACGGCGACATCCGCCAGCCGAGCTTCGATCCGGTTTTTGACGTCGCTGGTGCACCGTGGCTCACCGATCACCTCGCAGGGCTCGCCTCACGGGGGGAGATTTTTATCCAGGACAAACTCAGCCCGCTGCATGTGCTCCCCGCCGGCACGCAGGCTAAGGCGGCGCTCTCGCTCTTCCTGGCCCCGGCGCTGCCCGCCTTTCTGCACACGCTGCGGGAGGATTACGATGTGGTGCTCATCGACGTGCCGCCCGTCTTTGCTTTAGCCGAGGGGCGGGTACTGGCCCGGCTAGCCGATGCAGCACTTCTCTGCGTGCGGTGGGGGCATACACCACGCCGCGTCGCCCATGCCGCGATCTTGCTGCTGCAAGAGGCGGGGGTAATCCTGGCCGGTGCCGCGCTCACGCGCGTGAACACCGCCATACACGGCAAGTCGGGCTATGCCGACGCGGAAATCTACCAGCCGCGCTATGGCGGATACTTCAAGCATTGAACGGCGCTTACCGCCGCTCCCGCCCCGCCAGCACCACAAGGTAGCCGCGCAGAAACGGCACCCGCCACCGCCAGTCTATGGTATGACGCACGCGGTTGCGCATGCTGAAATGCAGCTCGATGGCCGCCAGTTGCTCAGGCGAGAAGCTTGCCGCCAAGGCGGGCGGCAGACGGCTCAGAAACCGCGCGATATCCGCGCTCCAGCGCATCCGCCGGACTCAGTTGGTGAACCGATCAAGCGCAGGCACGCGCCGTAGCGCATAGCGTTTTAGCCCCATGGGCCCGAGAATCCCGGCAGTCATCAGCACGCAGGCGAAGGGCAAAAAATTCGCCCCATCCCACGAGCAGACATGCAGCAGCAGTCCTTTGGTGAACCCGATGAACAGCGTGTTAAAAAGATAAATCATGAACCCGTATCGCCCAAGGACCAGAAACAATGCCTGGAGCGATGTTGCAGACATATTCCTTAAGGCCCCGTGAATAGCGGGCAAAGAGAGCGCCCCCACGGGCAGCAGCACCCATTTTTCCGGCCACTGTGCGTCAAACAGCGCCACCGCTGTCAGTGCCAGCAGCAGCAGCACCAAAGCGGCGGGCCAGATGCGGTCTACCAAGCCATCCCAGCGTGCCCCGGCGAACCCCGCCCCGGTGCCGAGCATGAAGAACACAGCGTATTCCCCCACCCGGTCGGCATACATATAGGCGGGCAAGGGGAGGACGTAGAGCAGCAGGCTCAGCCCTAGCAGCAAGGGCCAGCGCGCGGGCCGTCCGCCCAGTAGCACCATCGCGCCCAAGGAGACCACGAACAGCACGAACAAATACCAGATGGAGAGGGCAGGGCTCGCCGCCGTGTGCCACACCAGCCCCAGCAGCCCCGCCGCCAGCCCGGCCGGCGGGTTGTCCACATACATTACCCGCGCGGCCAGCAACTTGCCCAGCACCACCAGCAGTCCCAGACCGAAGAACGGCAATAGCAGCCGCTTCACCCGCGCCTGTGCCACCCGCCCCCATGCAGCGCGCGGGCTGAGCAGCATGCCCGAACTCACCGCCACCAGCCCGCTCAGATACAGGAATAGCGGCATGTGAAAGGCATAGATCGCCCGGCGCAGTGGCTCGTACCAGCCCACGCCATGCGGGTCCGCCCGCGCCACCAGATGCCCGAACACCACGAGCAGAATGGCAAGCCCCTTCGTCGCGTCTATGTCCTGCCGCCTGTGTGGCAATAGCGTGACCTAAGGTTGTATAGGCATTCTAGAAATTGCGAAAAGTTAACGCCAGATGTAGATAAGGTCATGAGAGCAATTCTCGCAGGGAGCTTGGCCGTCCTGGCCGCCCTTACCCTGCCGGGCCGGGCTCAGGAGCTTGATGCTCTGCTGCCCACCGGAGTGCCCGGCTATGGCGACAAATTCAACGTCATCGCCGCGCACAAGCAATTCGCCCCCGGCGCCACGGGCTGGGAATGGAACGG
>JAQUAC010000156.1 GCA_028687415.1 Acidocella sp.
CCTCTATGCTGTTGAGGTTGCGGATACACTGCACCGTATGCACATCCACCGTGTAGACATGGTAGGTGTCGAACTGCATCTGCCCGACAATCCGCCGCCAGTCCGGCAAATACCGCCCCAGAATGCCGCATTCGTTCAGAATGCCGAGCCAAGTGGCGGAGTCGCAGCGCGGGTCGTGTCCGGAATCATGTTGGCCGCAGAGCAAGTTGAGGAACAGGGCGGCGGCCTTCTTGTCGCCGCGTAATTCTGCCCCCAGCGGGGCGGAGCGGATGAGCATGCGCTTGGCCAGCGGATGCAGCTCCAGATCGCGGTCCCGCGCGCAGATGAGGATGCGGAAGATGCTGGTGGGGTCCGTGGCCGGGTCGTGGCCGGGTGCGAACAGGATCATGCCGTCCGCCAGTACGAAGCCGGCCTCTACCAGCGCCATGTCCGTCTCTGCCACAATCGCCGGCGGGCCAAGGGCAGCGCGGATTAGCGCCGGCTCCAGCACGCCGGTCACGCGCGCGACCTCGCGAACCACCAGGAAGTAATGGCGCATGAAGCGCTCCACACCATCCTGCCGGCCATGACGGGTATAGCCCATGCGGGCGCCGATGACGGGCTGCAGATCGAAGGTCAGCCGCTCTTCCGCGCGGCCTGCGACGTAATGCAGATGAAACCGCACGGTCCAGAGATATTCCCAGGCACGCTTGCAGGCGCGGGCCTCGGTCTCGGTAAGGATGCCGCCGCCCGGCGCGTCCTTGCCCACGAGCTCGGACATGGCGAAGGTGTTGAACACGTAGCGCGAGAGCCAGTACAGCGTCTGCAAATCGCGAAGGCCGCCACGGCCCTCCTTCACGTTCGGTTCCACCATGAACGGTGTCTCACCAAAGCGGCGGTGCCGCGCGGCGCGCTCGGCCTGTTTGGCGTGGATATATTCGCTCGGCCCCTCAGCCTGGCAATCAGCCCGGAACGCGGTCAGGAAATCCGCGAACAAGGCGCGGTCCCCGGAGAGACATCGGGCATCCAGCAGCGAGGTGCGGATGGTCACGTCGCCCTGTGCCTCGGTCAGGCAATCGGCGATAGAGCGCGTCGCATGGCCGACCTTCAGCCCCAGATCCCACAGGAAATAGAGAATGAACTCCACCGCCCGCTCCAGCGCCGGGGAGGGCGTGCCGTCCGAGAGGAACAGCAGGTCAATATCCGAGAACGGCGCCAAAGTGGCGCGGCCGTAACCGCCGGTGGCGGCCATGGCCAGCCTGTCCTTCGGTCCCAGCGGCAGCACGTTCAGCGAATAGGTGAACAGAGAGCCGACCAGCTCATCCATCAGCCCGGCATGCAACCGCCCCGCTTGCAGCCCGTTTAGCCCGTCTTCCTCGAAACGCTGCTGCACATACCCCTGCAATCGCCCCAGCTGGCGGCGGAACACGTTCAGCGCGAAATCGCGCGGACACGGCTCTCCGGGGGCGAGCAATTCAGAAAGGGCGTTGGCGATCTCAGGTTTTTTCCGGGATGGGGGCATGTCGGTTACGGTAGATCAATCTTCTGGATGTGGGAATTCATGTTGCATTGGTTAAGTCTCAATTTTCTGCGTGGCCGGGCCGCGTTTTAAGCGCGGCGGCCCGTAACTCGTAGATCGCGTCCAGGGCGTCACGCGGACTCATGCGGTCAGGGTCCAAGGCTTCCACCCTGGCCAGCAGCACCGCCTCAGCCTCCGTACTTGCCTCTGGAGCGGGCGTGGCAAGGCTAGCGAATAATGGCAGGGGAGAGGTTGACGCTGTGTTACGCTCAGCCGCTTTCAGCAAAGTTTCCGCGCGTTTGGCGATGGCTTCCGGCACACCGGCCAGGCGCGCCACATGCACGCCCCAGCTCTTTTGCGCCGCCCCTTCCACCACCTCATGCATGAAAACCACCTCGCCCCGGAACTCTTTCACCCGCATTGTGTGCGGTTTCAGCCGGGGCAAAGCCTCGGCCAGCTGGAATAATTCATGGAAATGTGTGGCAAATATGGCGCGGCACCGATTATTGTTGTGGAGGCTCTCCAGAACCGCCTGGGCGATGGCCAGACCGTCCCGCGTGCCCGTCCCGCGCCCGATCTCATCGACGATGACGAAGCTCTTCGGCCCGGCCTGATGCAATATGGCTGCGGTCTCGATCATCTCCACCATGAAGGTGGAACGGCCCGAGGCGAGGTCGTCCGCCGCCCCCACGCGAGAGAACAGCCGGTCCACAAGGCCGAGGCGCATGGCCCCCGCCGGCACTGGCAGCCCAGCCTGGGCCAGCACCACCAGCAGCGCGTTTTGCCGCAGAAAGGTCGATTTACCGGCCATGTTCGGGCCAGTGAGCAGCATCAGCCGCTGCGTGGGGCAGAGGTCGCACCCGTTGGGGATGAAGCTCACCCCCGGCGGCAAGGCGGCTTCCACCACCGGGTGGCGGCCGGACTCAATGTGAAATTCCTCATCCTCGCTCAGCTCCGGGCGGCAGAACCGTCCGTTCAGCGCCAGTGTGGCCGCCGATTGCAGTACATCGGCCAGGCTCAGGGCCTCGGCGCAGGCGGCCAACGGCACAGCGTGTTCCAGGACTTGTTTCACCAGCCAGGAGAACACGAGCCGCTCCCGCGCGGCGGCGCGGGCGGCGGCTTCGGTAATGCGCTGGTCCAGCGTCGAAAGCTCCGGGTGGGTGAAGCGCGCGCCATTGGCCATGCCCTGGCGCAGCACCAGCTCTGTGTTCTCCCGCAGCTTCTCCACTGCGGCGGCCGGGGCCTCCAGCACGTAGCCGAGCTGTGCGTGATGGCGGATTTTTAAGCTGGCGACGCCGTAGCGCTGCGCCAGCTCGGTCTGGAATTCAGCGATGATCCGGCGCGTATCGTCGCGCAGGCTCCGCTCGGCATCCAGCTCGCCGTCAAACCCGGCGGCGATGACCCCGCCATCTTCCAGCTTCAACGGTGCCGGCTCGGCCAGGGCCTGGGCCAGCGTTGCCGCCAGCGCGGGCGCCGGGTTCAGCGCGCCTGCCGCGTTGTCCAGCAATACCACGCCTCGCGGCAGCAACGGAATCAGCCGTGCTGCGACATCCAGCCCGGCGCGGATGGCGGCGAGGTCGCGTGGGCTGGCGCGGCCAAGGGCGATGCGCCCCAAAGCACGGGCCATATCCGGCGCACCGCGCAGAGCTGCCCGCATCGGCTCCGCCAGCCCGGCATCGCGCAGGGTCAACCATGCCGCTTGGCGTTCCAGCAGCGGCTCCAGCCGATTGAGCGGTGCCGCGATCCATGCCGCCAGCAACCGGGCCCCGGCGGGGCTGACCGTGCGCTTCACCGCGCCCAGCAGGCTCCCGGCCTCGGCGCCGCCACGGGCGGCGAGCAGCTCCAGGCTGGCGCGGGTCGCGGCGTCCATGGCTAGCTGCCCGGCCATGCCAGCGCTGGCGGGGTGGGAGAGGCGGGGCATCGCGCCCATCTGCGTCGCGGCGATATAGGCCAGCACATGGGCGGCGGCGAGCGCCTCGGCGGGCGTGAAATCGCCGAACGCATCCAGGCTGGCGGCGCTGAAGAACTGCGCCAGCTCCCGCCGTGCCGCCTCGGCGGTGGCGGGAATGGACATGGCCAGCTTGCCGGTGGCCACGCGGCGGGGCGCGAAAGGCCCCAGATCAACATCCTCGGGGGCTAAAATTTCCGCCGGGTCCAGCCGTCCGAGAATCGCCGCTAATCCGGCCGTATCCGTAGCCTCGGTCTCAAACAACCCGGTGGAGATATCCGCCCAGGCAATGCCCAGCCGCCCCTCATGCGCCACGATGGCGGTAAGGAAATTCGCCCGCCCGGCTTCCAGCAGCGCATCCTCGGTCAGCGTGCCGGGGGTGACGAGCCGCACCACGTCACGCTTCAGCGGCCCCTTGGCGCCCCGCGCCTTTGCCGCCGCCGGGTCCTCCAGCTGCTCCACGATGGCGACCCGGAAGCCGCGCCGGATCAGCCGCGCCAGATACATCTCCGCCTGCGAGACCGGCACGCCGCACATCGGCACCGGCTGGCCCTGGTGCTGGCCGCGCGCGGTTAATGCTATGTCCAGCGCGGCACTCGCCGCCTGCGCATCCGCGAAGAACAGTTCATAAAAATCTCCCATGCGGAAGAACAGCAACGCGTCCTCATGCCTCGCCTTGATGGCGAACCATTGAGCCATCGCCGGGGAGGCACCACTCGCATTATTCATAAGCGGGGCATTTAGCCGCCGCTGGGGGCAAAGGCCAAGGGGGCGAGGGCGTTATATGGCGGGGGTTTTCGCCTCCTCGGCGAGAACCTTGGCGAAAGCCTCGCCCGAGAGCGGGCGGTGGAACAGATACCCCTGGGCCTGGGTGCAGCCATAGGAGACGAGCAGCTCGGCCTGCTCGGCTGTCTCCACGCCCTCGGCGGTCACGACCATGTTCATGCGCTCGGCCAGACCGATAATGGCGAGGATAATGGAACTGTCATCCTTCTCGTAGCCGAGGTCTTTGATAAAGGAGCGGTCGATCTTGATCTTATCGAAGGGGAAGCGCCGCAGATAAGAGAGCGAGGAATACCCCGTGCCGAAATCGTCGAGGGCGATGCGCATGCCAAGCTCGTTCAGCTTCCAGAGCGCTCTCTCCGTCTGGCTGCTGTTGTCCAGCATGGTGGATTCGACGATTTCCAGCTCCAGCCGGGCCGGGTCCAGCCCGGTGGCCTCCAGCGTGCCGCTGATGGTGTCCACGAGGTTCGGGTCGCGGAATTGCAACGGCGAGAGGTTCACCGCCACGCTCACGTCCCGTGGCCAGCCCGCGGCTGCGGCGCATGCCTGGTTCAGCACCCATTCGCCGATTTCACTGATCAGCCCGGATTCCTCCGCCAGCGGTACGAATTCGCCCGGTGACAGCAGGCCGCGCTCCGGGTGCTGCCAACGGATCAGCGCCTCGGCACCGGCGATTCGCCGGTCGGCAAGATCCACGATCGGCTGGTACACTAGGTGCAGCTCGTTATTCACCACGGCCCGGCGCAGCGCCGCCTGCAGCTTGCGCCGCGCTTGCATCCGCTCGTCCATTTCCGGGTCGTAGAGCCGCACCACGCCGCGCCCCTCCGCCTTCGCGCGGTAGAGGGCGAGATCGGCGTACTTCATCAGCGTGCCAGGGCTTTTAGCGTCCTGCGGCGCCATGGAGATGCCTATGCTGATGCCGATCTGCACCAGCTGGCCGTCGAAATGGAAGGGCCGCATGATGCGTTCGATGATGCGCTTGGCGACGCGGAGCGCTTCTTCCACGTCGTCCGTCACCACAATGACGGCGAATTCGTCACCACCCAGCCGCGATGCGATATCAAACTCGCGGATGCAGCCGTGCAACCGCTCTCCTACCGCTACCAGCACGGCGTCGCCCGTGGCATGGCCCAGCGTGTCATTAACGATTTTGAAATTGTCGAGGTCGAGGCAGAGCAGGGCGATACCGGTGGTTTCGCAATTATCGCAGGCCTGATGCAAAGTCTCTGAGAACAATACGCGGTTGGGCAACTTTGTCAGGCTGTCATGCCGGGCGAGGAAGGATATCTGCTCCTGCTGCCGGCGCTGGCCGGTAATGTCCGAGCCGACTCCGTGATAGCCGGTGAAGCGCCCGAACTTGTCTAGAATCGGCTTGCCAGTGAGCGACCAGAAATGCTCCTCGCCCTCAATAACCACCGGGACGATAAGATCCCGAAAGGCGGAACGCTCAGCGATGGTGCGGTTGAGCTTCGCCAGCGAGGAGTTGGTTCCCTGCTCCTGCTCAGGG
>JAQUAC010000157.1 GCA_028687415.1 Acidocella sp.
AGCGAAGCCGGTGCGGCAGATGAATTTCAGATTCGGCGAGCCTAGGTCGCAAACAAACCCAACCGCATAATCAGAGAGCTCGGCATCACCCCAATTGGCGATGGTCGGCTTAGTAAAGGCCTGATTTGCATATGCGGCCGCGGTCTCGTATTTAGCACCGCGCACGATGATGCCCGCATCCGTCTCCTTCACCACATGCAGCAGCATGTCCGGGTCCTGGTCCTGCGGGCGCTTGGAGCGGTCGCCCTTCGGGTCCGTATTGGCGGACACATGGAACGGGTCCGCATGCGTCACCTTGTCGATATGCCGTCGTATATTCTCGGAGAATTGCGGATCAACCTCGTTCAGCACATCCTGGCCATCGAACAGCGACCACATCTCGCCGACGGTCTCATCACCCACGCGGGTGACGATGCCGCCCACTTCATCCAGCACCGCATCAGTGGCGCGGCGCTTGGTGTGCCAATCCTCCTGCGTCAGAGGCAGCTTGTAGCCAATGGAGCTGGTCTGGCCGCGATCATCCTTATAACTCATCACGGGCGCGTGCTGTGCCTCGTGCTGCATGTCGTAGATGCGCGCGCGGATATCCACCAGCGGTTTGAACATGGGATGCGTCGTGACATCCTTTACGCGCTCGCCATTCATCCACACCATGCGGCCGTCGCGTATCGAATCCCGGTATTGCTGTCCTGTACGGATCATCTCTGTATTATCCCCGCGAAAATTGAACCGCCTTCCGGCGCGTTGGATATTCTATAAGAGATGATCCCAGGCTCAATAAAGTCGATACTATCGTGCCATTATCTCGGTTTTCCTGAAGCAGATGCACGACATTTAAGCACATACAGCGCCTCTGCCTGACAGTGCGACTAAAGTGAGGGCAGATCCAGCCCGAACTCCCGCGCGCAATCCTTGGCGATGTCGTAGCCCGCATCGGCATGGCGCATCACACCCGTCGCCGGGTCGTTCCACAGCACGCGTTCCAACCGCGCAGCTGCTTCCGGCGTGCCGTCAGCGCAGATCACCATGCCGCTATGCTGCGAGAACCCCATCCCCACGCCACCACCATGATGCAGCGAAACCCACGTGGCACCGGAAGCACAGTTAAGCAACGCATTCAACAAAGGCCAGTCGGAGACTGCATCAGAACCATCCAGCATCGCCTCCGTCTCGCGGTTAGGCGAGGCGACGGAGCCGGAATCCAGATGATCCCGCCCGATGACCACGGGTGCGGAAAGTTCGCCACTCGCCACCATTTCGTTGAACGCCAGGCCCAGGCGATGCCTGTCCCCCAACCCCACCCAACAGATGCGCGCCGGCAGGCCCTGAAAGGAAATGCGTTCGCGCGCCATGTCCAGCCAGTTGTGCAGATGCTTGTCGTGCGGCAGCAGCTCTTTCACCTTGGCGTCGGTCTTGTAGATATCCTCCGGGTCGCCCGAGAGTGCCGCCCAGCGGAATGGACCAATGCCCCGGCAGAACAGCGGACGGATATACGCGGGCACAAAGCCAGGGAAGTTGAAAGCATCATCGACTCCCTCCTCCTTCGCCATCTGCCTGATGTTATTGCCATAGTCGAAGGTTGGCACGCCAAGTTTCACGAAGTCCAGCATCGCACGCACGTGCACGGCCATGCTGGCTCGCGCGGCTTTTTCCACTGCTTGCGGGTCGCTCTCGCGCTTGGCCTCCCACTCGGCCACACTCCATCCGCCGGGCAAATAGCCATTGATCGGGTCATGCGCGGAGGTCTGGTCGGTGAGCATGTCCGGGCGTATGCCGCGCTTCAGCATTTCCGGCAAAATTTCTGCCGCATTGCCGAGCAGCCCGACGGAAACAGGCTTCTTCTCGGCACATGATTTATTGATAATCGCCATCGCCTCGTCCAGCGTATCTGCGCGCACATCCACATAGCGCGTCTTCAGCCGCATCTCGATCCGGCTTGCCTGACACTCAATCGCCAAACATGAAGCCCCTGCCATCGTCGCCGCCAGAGGCTGCGCTCCGCCCATGCCACCAAGCCCAGCGGTGAGCACCCATTTACCCGCGAGGTCACCATTATAATGCCGGCGTCCGGCCTCCGCGAAAGTCTCGTATGTACCTTGCACAATGCCCTGCGTGCCGATGTAGATCCACGAGCCCGCGGTCATCTGCCCGTACATCATCAGCCCTTTGCGATCGAGCTCATTGAAATGTTTCCAGGTGGCCCAATGCGGCACCAGATTTGAGTTGGCTATGAGCACGCGCGGCGCATCCACATGCGTGCGGAAAATGCCTACCGGTTTGCCCGATTGCACGAGCAGCGTCTGGTCCGCCTCCAGGCGGCGCAGGGCGGCAGTAATGCGGTCAAAACTCTCCCAGTCCCGCGCCGCGCGGCCGATGCCGCCATACACCACCAGCTCCTCCGGGCGCTCGGCAACTTCTGCATCAAGATTATTCATCAGCATGCGCAAAGGCGCTTCCGTCAACCAGGATTTGGCCGAGAGTTCATTACCACGCGGCGCGGTGATGTGGCGGGCATTGTCCAGGCGTGTCATGGGCAAAATCCTTTCATGATGGCTTGCAGAACCGGCAATACCGGCGCGGGCGTTTTTAAAGTTGTTGGCCAATTTTCTGGCGTTGGCGTGGCTGGCTCCTCCATGTAGCCGCGCATGGCGAGCTCCATCTGGATGGCATGCACGCCCTGCGCCGGGTTACCGTAATGCCGCGTGATCCATCCGCCCTTGAAGCGTCCGTTCAGCACGTAGGATAATCCACTGGCCTCACAGGCTTGCACCACGCGCGCGGCAACCCTCACGCCGCAGGATTTGCCGTCATTCGTGCCAATATTGAAGTTCGGCAGCTGCCCCGGAAACAACCGGCGAATTTCGCTGCGGATGGAGTGGCAGTCATACAGCACGATGCTTTCATGCATCCCGCGCAGGCGCGCGATCTCCACCGTAAGCGCTGCGTGATACGGCGCAAAATACAATTTCCGCCGGCGTGCGATCTCCATTTCGTTCGGTACCGCACTGGCGTAAAGCGGCTCGCCGTCAAAACTTTCCGTCGGGCACAGCCCTGTCGTTGCTTGACCAGGGTAGAGCGAGGCGCCAGAGGGATCACGGTTCAGATCAATCACACTGCGCGAGATTTTTGCCGCGATGATTGTCGCGTCCAACGTCTCGGCAAAGGCGTAGAGCTGCGGAAGATGCCAATCGGCATCCTTGCGCGCCAGCCAGTCCGATACGAAAATTCCTGATAATTCCTCCGGAATCTCCGTACCTGCATGCGGCATGCTGAGGATCAGCGGTGCGTTGCCGCGCCGGAGTGTGAAGAGGGTCATGCCACCCCCGGCAAATCATCTCCCGCCAGCCCACCGCCGCGCAGAAGCAGAATGGCCGCCTCGATGTCTGGCGAGAAATGACGGTCCTCCTCCAGTTTCGGCACCACCGCGCGCAGTGTAGCTCGCGCTGTCTCTAGCACCGGGCTGGAGGGAAGATCGTGAAAATCACATCCCTGCGTGGCGGCAAGCCATTCTATGGCGATGATCGCCCGCAAATTCTCCGCCATCGCCAACAGCCGCCGCGCCCCGTGCGCCGCCATCGAGACATGATCCTCCTGATTCGCTGAGGTGGGGATGGAATCCACTGAGGCCGGGAACGCCCGTCCCTTGTTCTCGGAGACCAAAGCCGCCGCCGTCACCTGTGGAATCATGAAACCGGAATTCAACCCCGGCTTTGGCGTGAGGAAGGCAGGCAAACCAGAGAGCACTGGATCCATCAGCATCGCCATCCGTCGCTCCGAAAGTGATCCGATCTCGCACAACGCCATGGCGATCATATCCGCCGCGAAAGCCACAGGCTCGGCGTGGAAATTTCCGCCCGAGAGCGCCTCGGCAGGGCCGGTGAAGATCAGTGGGTTATCGGTGACGCCATTCGCTTCCGTTTCTAATGTTGAAGCTGCCTGGCGCAACACATCCAGCACCGCGCCCATTACCTGAGGCTGACAGCGCAGGCAATACGGGTCCTGCACGCGCTCATCGCCAACCCGGTGCGAAGCGCGGATGGCGGAGCCAGCCATCAATTCGCGCAGCGCCGCCGCCACCTCCGTCTGCCCCTTATGCCGCCGCACCGCATGAATGCGCGGGTCGAACGGCGCGTCCGAGCCTTTGGCTGCATCGGTGGAGAGCGCGCCAGTCACCAGCGCGGCACGGAACAAGTGTTCAACCTCGAACAACCCAACCAGCGCATTGGCGGTGGAAAATTGCGTGCCGTTAAGCAGAGCCAGCCCCTCTTTCGGCCCCAGCACCAGCGGCGTCAGCCCGGCTTCGGCCAAGGCAGCGACAGCATCCTTGCGTATACCACGAAGAAAAATTTCACCTACACCGAGCATCGCGGCGGTCATGTGCGCCAGCGGCGCGAGATCACCTGAGGCCCCCACCGAACCCTGCGCCGGCACCACGGGGATCACGTCCCGCGCCAGCATGGCCTCCAGCATACGCACCGTCGCCAGTTTCACGCCCGACGCCCCCTGCGCCAGGGAGCCCAGCTTCAGCGCCAGCATCAGCCGCGCCACGGGGATGGGCATTGGTTCACCCACCCCAGCAGCGTGCGAAAGTACAAGGTTGCGCTGCAATGTTGCCAAATCTTCCGCCGCAATGCGCACCGAGGCCAATTTTCCGAACCCGGTATTGATACCGTAAACCGGCTCATCCCGCGCCAGAATCTCCTCCACTGCCCGCGCTCCGGCGTCAATATCCGGAATCGCCGCCGCATCAAGCTCTATGGCCGCACCTCGGTAAATGTCGCGCCATTGCGCCAACGTCACCGCACCGGGGGTAAAAATCATGAGGCACTCCAAATGCGTTTATAAAGTGGGTTGAACCCGATCTGATAGACCAGCTCCGCCGGGCGCTCGATCTCCCAGATCGCAAGATGGCATTTTGCCCCCGCCGCCAGCACGCCCACATCCGGGCGCCCCAAAGCGGCGGCGGCGTTGCGGGTTACGCCCAGCAGACACTCATCCACCGTCAGACGGAATTGCGTGGCGGCCATGTTCATTGCCAGCAACAGGGAATTCAGCGGCGAGGTGCCGGGGTTGAGGTCAGTGGACACCGCCATGCGTACACCATGCGCGCGGAAGGCAGCCACTGGCGGCACCTGTGTTTCACGTAGAGTATAAAAGGCACCAGGCAGCAATACCGCCACCGTGTCCGAAGCCGCCATGGCGGCAACGCCACTCTCGCTGGTATATTCAAGATGATCCGCCGAGAGCGCCTGAAACTTCGCCGCCAGCCCGGCACCATGCAAATCCGAGAGCTGGTCCGCATGCAGCTTCACCCGCAGCCCATGCGCCCGCGCCGTCGTGAACACACGCTCTATCTCTTCGGGTGAAAAGGCGATGCCCTCGCAAAACCCATCGACGGCATCCGCCAGTTCCTCCGCCGCAATGCGCGGGATCATCTCATCGCACAGTAGCGTCACGTAATCCTCACGCGCCATATTCGGCGGAAACCCGTGCGCCCCTAAAAAGGTGCTGGCTACATCGATATCTCTGCCCAACGCCCGAATGACGCGCAGCAGCTTGTACTCGGATTCGGCGGAGAGCCCATAGCCGGACTTCACTTCCACCGTGGTCACTCCCTCGGCCAAGAGCGGTGCCAAGCGTCCCCGCGCCGCCGCCAGCAGTTCAGCCTCGCTGGCCGCACGAGTGGCGTTCACTGTCGCGGCA
>JAQUAC010000158.1 GCA_028687415.1 Acidocella sp.
GCCGGATGGCTGGATCGGCAGCCTGCTGGCACCGTTCGGCATTCAAATCGCGTTTCAGCCGGCGGGTATTGTCGTGGCGATGATGTTCATCTCGCTGCCCTTCATCGTGCGCACTGTGCAGCCGGTCATCGAGGATCTGGAGACCGAGCAGGAGGAGGCGGCGCATCTAATGGGCGCCACGCCCGCGCAGATATTTCTCCGCATCAGCCTGCCCGCCATCCTGCCCTCGCTGCTCACGGGCTTTGCCCTCGCCTTCGCCCGTTGCCTGGGGGAGTATGGCTCGATCATCTTCATCGCCGGCAACAAGCCGATGATCTCTGAGATCGTGCCGCTGCTCATCGTCGCGCGGCTGGACCAGTTCGACTACCAGGGAGCGACGGCCATCGGCGTGCTGATGCTGGCGGTGTCGTTCCTGCTGCTGCTGGCCATCAACTTGCTGCAAACCTGGGTGAGGCGCCGCCATGGCCAGTAGATTCCTGCTTATCGTCACGGCGCTGGCCTTCATGGCGGTGTTTCTACTGTTGCCGTTAATCAGCGTGTTCGCTGAGGCGCTCTCCGCCGGCCTGGGCGCCTATGCCTCGGCCATTGTGGACCCGAACGTGCAATCCGCCATCTGGCTGACGCTGATCATCGCCGCCATTACCGTGCCGGCGAACCTCATCTTCGGCGTGTGCGCGAGCTGGTGCATCGCGCGCTTCAAGTTCTGGGGGCGGGATCTGCTGATCACACTCATCGACCTGCCATTTTCGATCTCGCCAGTGGTGGCGGGGCTGCTGGAGGTACTGCTTTTCGGCCTGAACGGGCTGCTCGGCAGCTGGCTCTCGGACCATAACATCCAGATTATCTTTGCTTTGCCGGGCATGGTGCTGGCCACCATCTTCGTCACCTTCCCCTTTGTGGCGCGGGAGGTGATTCCGCTGGCGCAGGAGCAGGGCAATGACGAAGAGGAGGCGGCGGTGACGCTGGGGGCCAGCGGGTTCCAGATCTTCTGGCGCGTCTCGCTGCCGAAACTGCGCTGGGGCCTGTTCTACGGTGTGCTGCTCTGCAACGCCCGCGCCATGGGAGAGTTCGGCGCGGTCTCGGTGGTCTCCGGCAAGGTGTTCGGCGAGACGGACACGCTCTCCCTGGCCGTGGAATCCCTCTACGGCAGTTATGAGATCCAGGCGGCCTTCGCCGTGGCTTCGCTGCTTGCCATGCTGGCGCTGGTCACGCTGGTGCTGAAGGCCGTGCTGGAGTGGCTGAACCGTGATGAACTGAACGCCGTGAAACGGAAAAGAACCGCCTGATGTCGACTGAAATCACTATCTCCCACGTCTCGCGCAGCTTTAACGGCCATATTGTGCTGGATGACGTGAACCTTACTGTGCGCGAGGGCGAATTGCTGGCGCTGCTCGGGCCGTCCGGTTCGGGCAAGACGACGCTGCTGCGCCTGATCGCCGGGCTGGACCAGCCTGATTCGGGCAGCATTGCCATCGGCCAGGACGATGCCACCAGCCGTCACCCGAAAGAGCGCGGCGTCGGCTTCGTGTTCCAGCATTACGCGCTGTTCCGGCACATGACCGTGTTCGAGAATATCGCTTTCCCGCTGCGTATCCGTAAAGCGCGGCAAGCAGAGATCAAGGCCAAGGTGGAGGAGCTGCTGAAGCTCATCCAGCTGGAGACGCTGGCGGGGCGCTACCCGGCGCAGCTCTCAGGCGGCCAGCGCCAGCGCGTGGCCCTGGCGCGGGCGCTGGCCAGCCAGCCGCGCGTGCTGCTGCTGGATGAACCCTTCGGTGCGCTGGATGCCGTGGTGCGGCGCGATCTGCGCCGCTGGTTGCGGCATCTGCATGAGGAGATGCACATCACTACCCTGTTCGTCACCCATGACCAGGAGGAGGCGTTCGACCTCGCTGACCGGGTGGTGATCATGAAGGATGGGAAGATTTGCCAGGAGGGCACGCCGATCGATATCTATCGCGGTCCGGCGAACCCGTTCGTGCATGAGTTCCTGGGGGAGAGCAATCACCTCGCCGCGCATGTGGCCGGGGGCATGGTGCTGGCGGATGCGGGCTTCCCGTTGGGCAGTGCCGAGCTGCCTGACGGCCCGGTGCAGGCGTATATCCGCCCGCACCATGTGGTGCCGGTGCCGGCGGCGCAGGGGGCATGGAGCATTGCCCGCATCGCCGCCACCGGGGCGCAGGCGCGCATCAGCCTGACGCGTGGCGGCACGGCGCTGGAGGCGGCGATGACCGCGGACGAGTTGCTGGAGGCCGGGCTGCATGCCGGTGGCGCGGTGGAGGTGATGTTCACCGGCGGCACGATTTTCGGGCCTGATGGCGCGGGGCCGGTGCGGCTGAACACGCAGAAATCGGCGCACAAGCTCAAAGTGGGGTGAGCACAGCCCCCGCCTGCGCCGGAAATACCGTGCAGCCCTTTAGCCCCAGCGCATAGGCGCGGGTGAAGGTATCGGCGAAATCCGCGAAGCTGGCGGAAGGCGCCATGTTGATGGTTTTTGAAATTGAGTGATCCACATGCGCCTGCAATGCCGCCTGCATGGCCAGATGCGCGCTGGCCGGTAGTTCCTGCGCCGTGACCAAAGCGGGCGGCAGGCCCGCATGCGTTTCCCGCCACAACCGCACGGCATGGTCCGTCACCATTATGGTTTGGCGTGTGCCCATGACATCCAGCACCGCGCGCTCGGCATCGGCCGCGAAGACCGGCTCCGCGCCGCTGGAGACGTTGTCCGCGAGCAGGCTGATGGTGCCCGTGGGGGCAATGGAGAGGAGATGGCTGTTGCGAATGCCGTGGCGGGCGATGGCGTCGCGGATATCTTCCGGCAAGGCGCGGATGAACGGGGCGTCCAGATAAGCTTCACGCCGGAGGGCGGGGAAAAGGCCTTTCTCCCGTGCCAGCGCAACCGAGGCCCGGTAGGCGAGGTGGCAGATCTCGCGCATGGTATCGGCGGCGAAGGCGAGGGAGGGCTCATCGCCATAGCGCAGGCCGAGCATGATGAGCGCGTCCGCCAGCCCGGTGATGCCGATGCCGATGCGCCGCTTGGCCAGCGCTTCCGTCTGCTGCTGGGGCAGGGGGTATTTCGTGATGTCCAGCACATTGTCCAGCATGCGCACGGCGATGGGCACGAGGCGCGCCAGGGCGTCGTGGTCCAGCCGGGCGTGGGGCGTGAGCGGGTCGAGGATCAGCGCCGCCAGGTTGACCGAGCCGAGATCGCACCCGCCATAGGGGGGCAGCGGCACCTCGCCGCAGGGGTTGGTGGCGCTGATCCGCTCGCAATAATGCAGATTGTTCAGGCTGTTGATGCGGTCGATGAACAGCACGCCGGGCTCTCCGGAGGAGAAGCTCGTGTGCAGCAATTTACCCCAGAGCGCGCGGGCGCTGATATTGCGCGGTGGAGCGCCGGGGAAATGCAGCGCCCAGGGGGCATCCGCGGCCACGGCCTGCATGAAATCGTCTGTGATCTGCACGGAAAGATTGAAATGCGTCAGCACCCCTGGCTGCTGCTTGGCGGTGATGAACAATTCTATGTCGGGATGGTCGCAGCGCAGCGTCGCCATCATCGCGCCGCGTCTGGCGCCGGTGGATTGGATGGTCGCGCACATCGCGTCCCACACATGCATGAAGGAGACCGGGCCGGAGGCGATGCTGCCCGCTGTCCGGGCCGGCATGCCGCGTGGCCTGAGGGGGGAGAAATCATACCCCACGCCGCCGCCCTGCTGCATGGTCACCGCACCTTCCTCAAGCGCGCGGAAAATGCCGGGGATAGAGTCCTCAATGGTGCCCATGACGAAGCAGTTGAGCAGCGTTACCCGGTGCAAGGTTCCGGCTCCGGCGAGGATGCGCCCGCCGGGGAGAAAGCGGAAATCCTCAAGAATTTCCAGGAAATGTCCCGCCCAGGCATCGCGGTCGGCGGGTTCCGCCTGGGCCAGCGCCCGCGCCACGCGCCGCCATGTGGCGGTGATGTCGGGTTCAGCTGAACCGCCAGAGCGGTAACGCTGCGCCCAGATAAGCCGGGCGATGGGCGTGGCGAGGCCGCCACTCATCGCCGCGGACTCAGCCGATCCAGTGCAGGCGCGGCGGATTGCGCGGCACGGGCGGCATGGCCTGACTCGGGTGCCCGACGATGATGGGCGCGACCGGTGTGTAACCCGGCGGCAGGTCGAGGCATGTTTTGCCCTCCTCTGTTTCCAGCCAGCGCTGGGAGAAGCCGATCCAGCACGTGCCCAGCCCGTGCGCATGGGCCGATAACATCAAATTTTGTGCCGCCAGGCTGGCGTTTTCAATCCCCCAATCGTTGGTGAGGGTGGAGATCACGATCAGCGCCGGAGCGTGATAGAACACCTGGAAGTCGGGTTCATGAAGCGGCCCGTGGAGATGGTGCGGGTAGTCGCTGGTCTCCATCACCTTCAGCATATGCGTTTTGGCGGCGTCCGAGATGCGGTCCAGCAGCGCAGGATCTTGCACGACGGTGAAATGCCAGGGCTGCTCGTTCACGGCACTCGGGGCCTGGATCGCCGCGTCGATCAGCGTCTCGATCATGCTCTTGGTGACGGGCTCTTTGGTAAAGTGGCGGGTCGCGCGCCGCCCGTAGATCGCTTCGATCAGCTCCATCGTGCAGATATCCTTCTTACAGATTCCCATTGTATCCTGCGCCGCCCGCGGCGGGCTGGCATTGATTTCGGTCATGCCGTGGGGCTGGGGTTGCCAGGGTGACGCGCGGGCTTCTAGCTTGGGCATTGAACTCGTTTAACCCGCTTGCAATCAGGTGGCTTATTTCATGCCGGTTTCTTGGCTCCGCACCTTTGTTGCAGGCTTGCTCTGCCTCTGCGCCGCCCCCGCCTTGGCGGGGCAGACAGTGCCCATTCTCACCTATCACCGGTTCGATCCAGTGAAGCAGGGGCTAACGACCGTGACCATTGCTGCGTTTGAGCAGCAGCTCGACTGGCTGGCGGCGCATCATTATACCATCCTGCCGTTGCAGACCGTGCTTGCATGGCATGACAGCGCCGGGCCTGCCGTTGCCATCACGGTGGATGATGGCCATGAATCGGTGTTCACACAGCTCTACCCGATCATTCTGCGCCGCCATATCCATGTCACGCTGTTCATCTATCCGTCGGCGATTTCCAATGCGTCCTATGCGCTCACCTGGGGGCAGCTCGCCACCATGCTGCAATCTGGCTTGGTGGATGTGCAGTCGCACACTTACTGGCATCCGAATTTCCGCCAGGAGCGCGCCAAGCGCAGCGCCGCCGATTACGGCGAGTTCGTCGATACCCAGCTCAGCCGCTCCAAGAGTGTGCTGGAGCAGAGGCTCGGCATTCAGGTGACAATGCTGGCTTGGCCCTACGGCATTTACGACGCGCAGCTTGAGGACGCCGCCCGGCGCGCGGGGTATCAGTGGGGCTTCGCCTATGCTGGCGGGCAGGCGCAGGCGGGGGATGATCCGTTGGCCCTGCCGCGCATTCCCATCACCGGGGCGGTCAGCTTGGCCGATTTCGCCGCGCTGGTGGCGCAATGATGCGCCTCGTCGCGCTGCTCTGCCTGTGGCTGGTGCTGCTCCGCCCGGCGCTGGCCGTGCATGCACAGGTGGTGGATGCCGCGACCGGCAGCGGCATCCCCGATGCGACTGTTGTCGTGACTGGGCAGGCGCTACACACGGATGCCACAGGCCTCGTGCAGTTGCAGGCGGAGGGCGGCACAATATTC
>JAQUAC010000159.1:0-473 GCA_028687415.1 Acidocella sp.
CCGCGCGCAAACCACTTCCTGGCCGTCATGCGCCTGCTGCTAAATTGGTCGATCCCCCGCGGCTGGATCAAAACGAGCCCAGCGACCGGAATCAAACGCGCGAAACACAAGCCAAAGAGCTACCGCATATGGACCGACGCCGAAGTGGCCGCGATGACCGGCCCCGGCGCGGCGCTGATCATGCTCCCCGTGCTACTGGCGCTCCACACTGGTCAGCGCCTGGGCGATGTCCTCCGCCTGCCTTGGAGCGCGTATGACGGTACCGCCATCACCGTGGCGGCCCAGAGCAAGACTGGCGTGCGGGTGGTGGTCCCGGTGATGGCGGAGTTGCGCGCGGCACTGGATGCCGCCGAACGTCGGGCCGTGGTGATCTGCACCCGGCGCGACGGCCACGCTTGGAAGGCTGACCACTTCAAGAAGGTGTTCGCGGCCACGCGCGCGGCCTTGGGCATGCCCGTTGACCTGCACTTCCC
>JAQUAC010000159.1:483-5694 GCA_028687415.1 Acidocella sp.
GTCTGCGCCACAGCGCAGCGGCACGGATGGCCGAGGCCGGATGCAGCCCGCATGAGATCGCCGCCGTCACCGGCCATAAGAGCCTAAGCATGGTCAGCCGGTACACCACGCAGACGCGCCAGGAGGAGTTGGCGAGCGCGGCCATCACGCGTCTGAAGAACAATCCGCGAAAGCCATTGTAAAACTGGCCGGATTGGCAGTGTAAAACTGCATAGGCAAAACTCATATAAATAATTGATTTAACTGGCGTCCCCGGCGGGATTCGAACCCACGGCCCCCAGATTAGGAATCTGATGCTCTATCCTGCTGAGCTACGGAGACTTGCCCTACCTTCACGTTAGCCCAGCCTTTTGCCAAAGCAAAGCCATGGGCCCGCCCCTAGCACCACTCGCCGGCCAACCTCCCGCCCCTGCGTGCAACAGCCTCCAAACGCCTGCCACGTGATTGCGCCAAGCCGGCGGCGGACTATACCCTGAAGGTCATGGATAGCCCGCTGCCCGTCGCCCCCACCTCGCCGCCGCACGGCACTGCCAACCCAAACGAAGTGTTGCACCGCCTGTTCGGGCTCTCGGCCTTTCGCGGGCAACAGGAGGCAGTCGTCTCTCACGTCATCGCCGGGGGCGATGCGATCGTACTGATGCCGACGGGGGGCGGTAAATCCCTCTGCTACCAGCTCCCGGCCTTATGCCGGAGCGGAGTCGGCATCATCGTCTCACCGCTAATCGCGTTGATGCGCGACCAAGTGGCGGCCCTGCGTCAGCTCGGCGTGGCGGCGGCAGCCATGAACTCCAGCCTCACCGGGCCCGAGCGGTCGCAAGTGCGTGCTGACCTGCGGGCCGGACGGCTAAAACTGCTCTACGCTGCCCCTGAGCGGCTGCTGATGCCGGATTTCCTGGAAATGCTGGACGGGGTAAAAATCGCGCTCTTCGCCATAGATGAAGCCCATTGCGTCAGCCAATGGGGACATGATTTCCGCCCGGAATATCTGGAGCTCTCCGGTCTGGCGGTCCGGTTCCCCGGCGTCCCCCGCATCGCCCTCACCGCCACAGCGGACCCGCAGACGCGTGAGGATATCGGCCGCCGCCTGGGGCTAGAGGATGCGCGCCTGTTCCTCTCCAGCTTTGACCGCCCCAACATCCGCTACGCCGTGCTGCGCAAGGAGGCGCCTTTGCGCCAATTACTCACCTTCCTGCGCGCGCATGAGGGCGAGAGCGGCATCGTCTACTGCCTCAGCCGCAACACGGTGGAGCAGACAGCGGCGGCGCTTAATGAGCACGGTATCAAGGCCCTGCCCTACCACGCCAGGCTGCCCCCCGAGGTGCGGTCCGCCAATCAGGACGCCTTCCTGACCACCGAGGAAGGGCTGGTGCTGGTCGCCACTGTGGCGTTCGGCATGGGTATCGACAAGCCCGACGTCCGTTTCGTCGCGCATTTGGATCTGCCCTCCAGCCTAGAGGCATTCTACCAGGAAACAGGCCGCGCCGGGCGCGACGGCCTGCCCGCCGAAACGCTGCTGCTCTACGGCATGCAGGATCTGGTGATGCGCCGTGGCATGATCGAGCAGGGCGGAGCCCCGGCGCAGGTCAAACAGATTGAGCGCGGCAAACTCGATGCGCTGCTCGGCGTGTGCGAAACCGTTACCTGCCGGCGCCAAGCCATCCTCGCGCATTTCGGCGAAATCCTGCCCGCCCCTTGCGGCAACTGCGATAACTGCCTGACCCCGGCCGAGACCTGGGATGGCACCGTGGCAGCGCAAAAGGCGCTCTCGGCAGCCTGGCGGACGCGGCAGCGCTTTGGCGTCGGGCATCTGACCGACCTGTTGCTGGGCATAAAAACCGAGAAGATCGAGCGCTTTGAGCACGACCAGCTGCCCACCTTCGGCGTCGGCACCGAGCTGGACCGCAAGGGCTGGGGCTCCGTGTTCCGCCAGCTCATCGTGCGCGGAGCACTGGAGGTGGACCACGAGAATTTCGGCGCGCTGTGCCTAACACAAGCAGGTGAAACGATCCTGCGCGGCAAGGAGAGCGTGCTGTTACGCAAGGAAGCCGCCAGCGGCAGCGCCCGCGCGCTACTCAAGAAAAAAGCCGGGCGGCTGGAGGTACCGGCGGCGGATCAGCCGCTATTCGAGGCCCTGCGCACCGAGCGGACAAGACTAGCCAAGGGGCAGAACGTGCCCGCCTATGTCATCTTCCACGACGCCACCCTGGCGGCCATCGCCGCCGCGCGGCCGGGGAGCGAGGCGGCCCTAACTCAGATCCCCGGCATGGGCGCCAGCAAGATCGAGCGTTACGGCGCGGCGATCCTCAGCATCATCGCCGGAGCGTGAGCTGGGGGAGAGAAATCCGCGGGTCCCAAAACAATGAGCCCTGAGAACCTTAATTCTTAGGCGCGTCGCTTCGGTCACCGCTGAATTTGGAGGCCGTTGTGGTCGCGCCATCCTTGATGGCCTCCCACGTTAAGATCGCTCCCTGCTTTATGCCTTGGCCGATCTGCACCGCGCCATTCCCCACGTGGTTCGCGCCGGTTTTAAAATCCTGCGCCACGTTGCCGGACGTTGGCTGGTTCGACTCGGTCTGCGCCAAAGCCGGTTCGGCCAGATACAAATTGACGACGGCAGCCGCGAAAAGCACTCCCAAAGGGCGTTTAGTGAGCAAGGTTCCCTCATCATCAATAGATTTTGGCAGATAATATAGCCGCTGCACGGCAGAAACAACGCCCCTCAAAATTATCAGCGGGGCGCTCCATGGCTTTGCCATCACTCCCCACCTCCCACACCGGCCAAATCCGCTTGGGCCTCCTCGGTATTCGGGTCCCCCGGCGCCGTGGCCCAGGCAAGCTCCACCAGTGTCACAATCCGCCGCCCAGCGCCGTCCAACTGGCAGACGATCAACCCCTGCTCCTCCATATATGTCAGCAGGCGCCGGGCACGGCCCAGTGAGTGGGTGCCGTAAGCGCGGGCAATCGCCGGGTCGCCCGGGCAGGGCAGCCCCTCCTTGGCGGCGCGGGCGAGCATCATGAAGATGCCCTGCATATCTTCGGGCAAAACAGCCGCGCGGGCCGAAACATCCTGCCACGCATCATCCTCCGCCATCTCGGCGCTGATGCCGGCGCGCGCGCGGGTCAGCATGCGGCGGAAAGTGTCCAGATCCGGCGCCCCGGAGCGCAACCCCTCAATCCGGCAGCGGACCTGAAAATCCTGGTAAAGCACGCCAATGGCGCGGAACCCCGCCTCCGGGTCCGCCAATATGGCGGTCAGAATCCGCTCCAGCCGCTTACGCCGTTCCGCCAGCTCTTCAGGGCTCGGCGGCGCCTCCGCTGTTTCCGTTCGGTTTTCCGCGCCGGCGGGCTTGGCAGCCATAAGCTGGCTGAGCAGGTCCGGTGCTGGCGGTGCCGGCGCGCGGCGCTGGGGCCGGGCGGCCTCGGGCGGGGGAGCGGCCAGAATCACGGCACGCGCATCCTCCAGCGCCGCTCCCGGCAGCGGCGTGAGTCTGGGCACCGCATTGGGCGGCTGGGTCTGCGTGGGGCCGATCCGCAGCCCCAACGGGCGGCGGGAAAGCGCCGGGCCCAGCGCCATGAAATGCCCGCGCTCCAGATCCCTGAACGATTCCGCCTGCCGCCGCTCCATCCCCAGCAAATCGGCGGCACGCACCATGTCGATATCCAGAAAGGTGCGGCCCATGAGAAAGTTGGACGCCTCCGCGGCCACGTTCTTTGCCAGCTTGGCCAACCGCTGGGTCGCGATAATCCCCGCCAGCCCGCGCTTGCGCCCCCGGCACATCAAATTGGTCATGGCGCCGAGGGAGAGCTTGCGCGCCTCATCCGACACCTCTCCTGCGGCGGCAGGGGCAAAAAGCTGCGCCTCATCCACCACCACCAGCATCGGGTACCAATGGCCGCGATCAACCTCAAAAATCCCGCCCAGGAAGGCAGCGGCGCGGCGCAGCTGGGTCTCGGCGTCGAGTCCCTCAAGGTTAAGCACGGTGGAGACCCGATGCATGCGCGCCCGCTCACCCGCCAGTTGCAGCCCCTGCTCGGTGTGGGCCTCGGCGTCGATCACCAGATGCCCAAAACGCTCGGCCAGGGTCACGAAATCGCCTTCGGGGTCGACAATCGCCTGCTGCACCCAAGGGGCGCTCTGCTCCAGCAACCGGCGCAGCAGATGAGATTTGCCCGAGCCGGAATTGCCCTGCACCAGCAGGCGGGTGGCCAGCAGCTCCTCCAGGTCGAGCGTCGCCGGGGCGCCAGAGCTCGTATATCCCATCTCGATCGCAACCGTCATGTCTCGACTCTAAGCCTCCTTGAGGGGACGGGCTTATCAACCCGGCAGCCCCCCGTCGAGCACCCAAACTTGGCCGCAGGCAAACGCAATGCGGTTTACGCCCCCGGCGCGCTGGTATAAGTGCCCCGCTCCCCTGGCCGCCGAGGACTCCCATGATTCGCCTAGACAACATCAGCAAGCATAACGGCCGGCAACTGGTCTTCATCGAGGCTTCGGCCGCGTTGCAAAAGGGCGAGAAGATCGGCCTTGTCGGCCCCAACGGCGCCGGCAAAACCACGCTCTTCCGCATGATCACCCGCCAGGAGGAGCCCGATGAAGGCCATATCCTCACCGACCGCGGCGTAAGCATTGGCTATTTCAACCAGGATGTAGGGGAAATGGCGGGCCACAGCGCCGTGGCCGAAGTCATGGAGGGCGCCGGCGCCGTGGCCGAGGTGGCCGCCGAGCTGGCGGAACTTGAAGCCGCACTGGGCGACCCGGAGCAGATGGACCGGCTCGACGCCATTCTGGAGCGCTTCGGCGAGGTGCAGGCCCGCTTCGAGGAGCTGGGCGGCTACGCGCTGGACGGCAAGGCGCGCGAGGTACTGGACGGCCTCGGCTTTAGCCAGGAGATGATGGACGGCGATGTCGGCAAGCTCTCCGGCGGTTGGAAGATGCGCGTCGCCCTGGGCCGCATTCTGCTCATGCGCCCCGATGTGATGCTACTCGACGAGCCGAGCAACCATCTCGACCTTGAGAGCCTGATCTGGCTGGAACACTTCCTGGCCGGGTATGACGGCGCCCTGATGATGACCTCGCATGACCGCGCCTTCATGAACCGCGTCATCAACAAGGTCATCGAGATCGACGGCGGCGCCCTGACAAGCTTCTCCGGCGATTACGAGTTTTACGAGCAGCAGCGCGCCCTGAATGAGAAGCACCAGCAGGCGCAG
>JAQUAC010000160.1 GCA_028687415.1 Acidocella sp.
GGCAGTTCACGCATATACCCCGTCGGCGCACCCACCAGCCCGCAAAGCTGGGCAAAACTCCAATGGGTCGGCACCACCGGCCGCTCCTGTCCTGGCACAATCAGTGCCAGCCGATCGCCATCGTCACGCCGCGCCTCCACCCGGATGGCTCGGCTCTCCACGGTCCGCGCCTCAGCCCTCTCCGCACGGGCCCTCACCGCGTCATACAACTCCGGCAGCGACAGAAACCGCTCATCGTCGGGCCGCGAAAACCATTCCGACGACACCCGCCCCAGCCGCTCACCCCGGCTGACATCGACCTTAAAACCCGCCAACCCAGCCCGGCCAGCGTTCGCCCCTACAACCGCCACCGCGGTAGACGTATTGATATCCATGGCACTTCTCCATGACAGGCGCCGGAAGCCTCTCCTCCGGACTAAAACCTGTCATGAAGCGCCCAGCCCAACTTTTACTCTCTGGCCCGGAACCGAGACAAAAGTGGATGGAAACCTGTTTATCCGGGCTCACAAGTTTTTTATCAAAAAGCTTCGACTTGAACTATGGCCGGTGGTGCTTGCTGGTTTCATCAGCGCAGTGGTGACCAAACAGACGGAAGACGAAACACGCGTGAAGCCGGCCAGAACGAGCGCCACAGCAATGGATTCTCAAGCCAGAAGGGGCCATCGTTGGCCTGTTTACGTTGCCCGGTCTATGATTGACCGGCGGGCTTTATAAAAGAACGGACATGCAGCTTCTACTGGCCGAAGACGAACAGAAAACGGTTGATTACCTCACCAAGGGGCTGCGTGAGGATGGCCATGCCGTGGACACGGTGGGTAACGGTACGGACGCGCTAGACTTGGCACTGCGCCATGAATTCGACGTCATCGTCCTCGATGTCATGCTGCCAGGCCTGGATGGCTGGCAAGTGCTGACCCGCCTGCGTGCCGCCGGCCGCGCCACGCCGGTTCTGTTCCTGACCGCACGGGATCATGTGGAGGACCGCGTGCGCGGGTTTGACCTCGGTGCCAATGATTATCTAATTAAACCCTTTGCCTTCGCGGAATTGTTGGCAAGGCTGCGTAATCTGGCACGTCAGCCCAAGGCCGCGCGAGACAGCAGCGTTGTCGCGGTGAGCGATCTTGAGATCGACACCCTACGCCACCGTGTCTGCCGGGCGGGGCAGGAATTGCAGCTCACCGCCAAGGAGTATGCGCTGCTACTTCTGCTGGCGCGCAACAAGGGGCGGGTTTTGTCGCGCACAATGATCGCGGAGGCAATTTGGGGCCTGTTCCACGACCAGCAATCCAACGCCGTGGATGCGCTGGTGCGCCGCCTGCGCGCCAAGCTGGACACCCCCTTCGAGACCGCCCTGCTGCACACGATCCGCGGCACTGGTTATGTTCTGGAGTCATGAAAATCCGGCTCCGCCCAACTTCCATCAGTGGGCGACTGGCACTTCTTTACACGCTGGGCGCCCTGCTTGCGGTTGGGTTGTTCGCGCTGTTGGCCAACGGGAAGCTGGAGACGAATTTCACCGCCGCGCACAAGGATTTTCTCCAGGCCAAGGCTGCGGAATTTCAGGATGATCTGAACGAAGGCGATGGCGCGCCGAACCTACTCATCAATGAGATTTTGAAAGAGACTGATGGCGCCCGGCTGCGCGCCTATGAGGCCAGGGTACTGGTGGCGGGGCGGCAGGTGGGCGAGACGCCGGACATGGGCGCGCTACTGCCTGTGGCCATGTTCCCCGCCGTGCGCGGCGTACAGAGCCTGCCGCTCATCCCCTACCAGACAGGCAATAGCTCCTGGCTGCTGAGCAGCCTGCCCCTGCAAGGTGCCCAGGGGTCAGGTGGCGTGGTGCTGCAAATTGCCCTGGACATCACGCGGGACAAGGCGCTGCTGACGGATTTTCACCGCGCCCTGGCCGTGTTCTTCGTGCTGATGGTGCCGCTTTTGCTGGGGGCCGGGCGGCTGGCCGCCGCACACGCGCTGGCGCCAGTGACGCGCATCGCCAAGGTGGCGCAGAGCATCACGTCCGCGCAACTTTCCCGGCGCATCCCGCTGGACCCGCCCTGGCCACGCGAGCTGGCCGGGCTTGTGCAGGTCTTCAACCAGATGCTGTACAATCTGGACTCCAACTTCGGCCGCCTCTCACGCTTCTCAGCCGACATCGCCCATGAGCTGCGCACGCCACTCTCGAACCTCAATGGCAGCCTGGAAGTCTGCCTGACCCGCCCACGCAGCGGCGAGGAGTATCGCGATACGATTGCCTCAGCCCTGGAAGATTGTCAGCGCCTGACTGGGTTAATCGAGAACCTGCTTTTCCTGGCGCGCGTGGAGAACCCCAGTCACGCGCTTCGTTATGAACGTTTCGAAGCAATTGAACTTTGCGCCTGGGTGATCGCCCAATATGACGCCCAGGCGAACGCTAGAAATTTACTTATCCGCACCGAGGGTGCGGCTGCGCTTTATGCCGACACGCTGCTTTTCCGGCAGGCGGTGGGGAATGTGCTGGCCAATGCGGTGCGCCATGCGCCGCTTGGCTCGCAGATCACGCTGAGCATTTCCGGCTCGCCCGCCAGCGGCGTGGAAATTGCCATCGCCGACCAGGGGCCGGGTATCGCGCCCGAACATCTGCCCCGGCTGTTCGATCGCTTCTACCAGACTGACCCGGCGCGCGGCCATAAAGCCGCGCAAGGCTCGGGACTGGGACTTTCCATCGTACATTCGATTCTAGATCTGCATGGCGGACAGGTGACTATCGAGAGCGAGGTCGGCAAAGGTACGGTCGTGCGGCTACGCTTTCCGCCTCTGGAGGCGTGAAAATGATAAAATTGTCATCGAATTAGCGCCGTTCTGGTGGGCTGCCTCGCCTAATGGAGCCGGATGACTAGCTTATTAAGGAACGCACAACGCCCAATCTGGCTGATGCTGGCCGCTTTTGCCCTCAACGGCGAGGCGCCGCCCGGCTGGGTTACGGTCCATGCCACGCAACAGGCGCCGGTTCTCTCTGGCTTCGCCGCTGTGCAGCCCGGCACCGATGTCACCATCAATGTCTTGCAGCCCGGGATACTCACCAGCCTCTCTGTAGCACAAGGCGAGTCCGTGAAGCCGGGCCAGCTCATTGGACATCTCGGCGGGCCGGAGATCGCAGCAGCTTTGGTGGAGGCGCAAGGGGCCAGCAAAGCCGCGAATGCTACACTGGCTGCGGAACTGAGCAAACTCGCGAACCATTTTTCCACCCAAGCGGCGGTGGCGCAGGCCAGTGCCAATGCGCAGGCCGCAAAAGCCAAACTGACGGCGTTGCAAGCCGCCACATTGCTGCAAAGCCCCGTGGCCGGGCAGATACAAAGCCTGGCCGCCGGGCCTGGGGCGGCGTAGCTGCCAGGTCAGGCGGTGGCGGTCGTGCAGCCCGATTCCGGCGCCTGGGTGAGGGCGGTTTTGTATGGTGCGCAGGCAACTACACTCGTCCCGGGCACAGCGGCGCGGTTTATTCCCGCAGATGGCCAGCCCCCCGAAAGCGTGACACTGCGCGGTGTACTCAACAAGCAGGCGGATGGCGGGCTTGTCCTGGCATTTTCAGGCTTGGCGCTGCAACAGAACGAGGCGGGCACGCTCAGCCTCGCCCTGCCGCCTCGCCAGGTGTTGCTGGTGCCAAGTGAAGCGCTGGTGCTGGATGACGGGCGCTGGTGGGTGATGCAGCATGACTCCAAGGGTGACCGCGCCGTGCAAGTGGTGCCTGGCGAGGTGCAGGGCGCGCATACCCCCATCCTCTCGGGCCTTGCCGCCGGGGACCAGGTCATCGTGCAGGATGCCGCCCTGCTCTACCATCGCGGCATCGCCGCCCTCTACCAGCCGCCCAATTAAGCCATGCCAGCTTCTTTTCTCCGCCTGCTCAGCCGCCCAGCCTTGTGGCTGATGATCTATGCCGCTCTGCTCGGTTACGGGCTGTTCGCACTGTTCAACATTCCCGAAGAGGTGCTGCCCGCCTTCAATTATCCCGAGGTGAGTGTAACACTTCATCTGCCCGGCACCACGGCCACGGATATGGAGGCAATGGCCGCCACGCCGCTCGAGGGCGTGTTGCTCGGCCTGCCCGGCGTCTCCAATATTCGCAGCACGATCAGCGATGGGCTGGTCGAGACCGATCTGCGCTTCGCCACCGGCACCAACGCAGAATTTGATCTGCAGACCGTGAACGGCGCCATCGAGCGCGCCCGTACCAGCCTGCCGCCTGGCGCGCAGCCTTTCACGCAGATCATGGGGAATGCCATCAACGAGGTGGCGGATTATGCCGTACGCTACGCCCCCGGCACATCGCAGGCCGAGGTGGCGCGTGCCGTCGCAACAAGGCTGGTGCCCGCTTTGCGCGCCGTGCCCGGGGTGCAGCTCGTCGACACGGCAGGGCTGGGCAGCGAGGCGCTCTGGGTACAGCCCGACCTCACCGCCATGGAACAGGCCGGGGTAACAATACAGGCGCTGACCCAGGCGCTCGTAGGGCAAGCCATGCTGGTACCGGGCGGCTCTCTCAGCCTCGGCCATGACGATCTGCTTGTCACCTTCGCCAACGCCCCCAGCGTCGCCGCCCTGGCGCAAATGCCGGTAATGGGCCCACACGGGCCGATCGCGCTGGGGGCACTGGCGCGCATCCTGCACAGCACTGTGCCGGTGGGTCAGCGCGAATTGCTGGATGGCGAACCCGCCATCGCGCTCACCATCTTCAAGCAACAGGGCGCGTCTACCCTGCCCGTCACCCAGGCACTGGCGGACGCCGTAAAAGCCGTGCCATTGCCATCCGGCGTCTCGGTACTGCGTATCTACAGCCAAGGCCATCTGGTGGGTGCCGTCAGCGCCGATCTGCGCCGTAATCTGGTCATCGGCGGGGTGCTGGCCATTGCCGGGCTGCTGGCGGTGCTGGGGGTGAGCAGCGGCGCCTGGCTGCTGGCGCTCTCCATCCCTGCTTCGCTACTGCTTGGCATAGCCGGGCTGTATGCCACCGGGCAGAGCCTCAACCTGCTCACCTTCGGCGCCATCATCGTGGCACTGGGGCTGGTGGCGGATGACGCCATCATCGTGCTGGAGAGTATCTTCCACCGCTGGGAAGCCGGCGACGATAAATGGCCCGGCATCTGGCGGGGGGTTAGCGAAATCATGGCGCCAGACATCATCGGCACGCTCACCACGATGCTCGTCTTCGTACCGCTGCTCTTCACCGGCGGGCTGGCGGGGCTGTTCTGCGTACCCTTCGCACTGGGCATGATCTTCTCACTCGGTGCCTCGCTGCTGGTGTCGCTCACCTTGATCCCGCTGGGCCTCGGGCTACTGCCCCGCCATACCGTGCGGCCGCCGCGTACGGCCAATGCGCTGGTTATCCGGCTAATGGGCTGGAACCGCCGCCTGTTCCGTCTCGCTCTAGCCTATCCCAAACGCGCCGTGCTGGGCTGCGTGGTTCTGCTGCTACTCAGCCTGGGGGCGATGAGCCTCGTCTCGGTAAACGTGCTGCCCTTGCCGAATGAGGGCGTGCTTCTGGAATCCTTCACGCTCACCCCCGGCACCTCCCTGGCGGATACGGATGCGCTGATGCGCCGCCTCTCAGCCCGGCTGGCGCAGGACCCGGCGGTTGAGCATGTGCTGGCGCGCATCGGCTCGGCCTCCGATTCTACCTATACCGAACCCGCCTACGCGGGGGAGATCACCATCCGTCT
>JAQUAC010000161.1 GCA_028687415.1 Acidocella sp.
CCAATCCTTTAACTCGAAGGATACGTGGTGCAGCTTACCGGGCTCCGGATGCTTCACGAAGGCAATGTCATGCGCCTTCATGCCGGTGGTGAGCCAGATGGCCAGCGTGCCGTCCGGCAGGTCGACGCGCTCGGACACCGAGAAGCCTAGAATTTTGCAAAAAAAATCTTCAACCTTGTCGAGTTCCGGGCCGTAGAGCAGAACATGGTCAAAGCGCTTCGGCGCCATGCCATGCGGCTCGTAATCCCACACATCCGGATTCAAAACCTGCGGCTTCGGGCTGGATTCCTCTGCATGGGCATAAAGCTCGATGCGGTGGCCAGACGGAATGGTGAAGCCGATGCGCCGGCCGATGCCGGGCTGCTCACCGGCAGGAATATGATCGACCGGAAAGCCATATTCCGCGATCTTCTTCTCATATATATCGAGATCGCTATCCTCGCGCACTTTGAACGCCACCATGTCCATGCCGGCGGCTTCAGCCTGGCGCAGCACGATGCTATGATGGTCAAATTCCTCGGCCGCCTTCAAGTAGACGCGGCCATCGTTGCCCTCCGTCACCTGATGCAGACCGATGCGTTTGGTATAGTGCTCGAGCGCTGCTGGCATGTCGAGCACGCGCAGTTGAATAAAGCCGGGACGAAGTACGCCGGTATGTGCCATGTTCTTGTTCTCCCTAGGATGCTTTGGCCGTTTGCAGAACGGTCCGTTTGAATTGCGGCGTCTCAAGCCGTAGCGCGAGATCTGTGAGCGGATAGATGGCGCAGGACAGAACCAGCCCCGCCGCAGCATCCGCCTCGGAAATATGGGCCCGGCTCATTGAATCGAGCCGGTATTCGCCCGCCAGGATGCGGGCGCGGCAGACGCCGCAGCCACCGCGCCGGCAGCCCACTGGCAGCTTGCGCGCCAGCCCCTTCAGCCGGCCGAAACCCTGCGCGCGCTCCAGCGCGACAAGCACCCTTTCGATCTCCGAGCACACGGCCTCCCCCGCGCCCTCGACCGTGATTTTATGAACGCCGCCCATCACGCCGCCTCAGCCACGGGCAGACACAAGCGGGAAACTTCTAACTGTTTCATTTCTTCCCTCAATTTTTTCGGACCGGGTCTTTGGCGCCCAGCTCCGCTTTGTTGTCCCGGTTATCCAGGATCGCCTTTCGCCTGTCAATCATAATTTCGAGATTTAAGAAAACATCATATAAATTACGACTCTGCTGCACATGCGAACAAACTCGGTTTTTCACAAAACTTGAAATATTCGACAATTTCAGTAGTTTCGACCAAACAAGCCGGTGCCGAACCGGCAGGTTCTGGGGTATAATAAGACATGGATAGCAATGTGACAGCGCTGACACCCCGCGCCACCAAAGCCGCCAATGCCCGCAGCTTGGTGGAAGCGGTACATGAGACGATCCGGCATGAGATCCTGACCGGCGCGCTACCGCCGGAAACCAAGCTGCGCTTTGAGATGCTGCGCAAGCGCTACGGCTTTGGCGCCAGCACGCTGCGCGAGGCACTGACCCGGCTGGTCGGCGAGGCGCTGGTGACCTCCGAGGAGCAAAAAGGGTTTCGCGTCTCACCTGTCTCACTCGAAGACCTCGCAGACCTGACGCGCACCCGCGTGTTTCTGGAGAAGGAAGCATTGCGCGCCTCGATCCTGAACGGCGACGACGCATGGGAGGGGCGGCTGGTGGCGGCGTATCATCAGCTCTCCAAGACCGAGGCGAAGCTGGCCAGCGCCCCGGAGATTCCACAGGACGAATACGAAATCCGTAACCGCGAGTTCCATCAGGCGCTGATCAGCGCCTGCCCGTCGCGCTGGCTCAACCATCTCTACGGTATTCTGTTCCAGCAATCGGAGCGCTACCGCCGCTTGTCGCTGGTGAACTCGCGCATCCCGCGCGACGTGCATGCCGAGCATAAGGCAATTTTCGACGCGGCGCTGGCGCGTGACGCCGACCTCGCCTGCCGCGTGGCGGGCGAGCATATCGAACGCACGCTGGCGGTAATGACCAAGCTCGCGGCGCCGCAGGCCTGAACCGCCGCCACCATGGAGTTGCGCCATCTCCGCTATTTCGTCGCCGTGGCGCAGGAGCGGAATTTCACGCGCGCGGCTGAGCGGCTGCATATCGCCCAACCGCCGCTCAGCCGGCAGATCCAGCAATTGGAAGAAGAACTCGGGCTGCAATTGTTTGAGCGCGAAAGCCGGCCGCTGAAAACCACCGAGGCGGGACGGCTGTTTCTGGAACAGGCCACTCAACTGCTGGAGCGGATGGAAAGTCTGCGCACGATGATGGAACGGCTGAAGGAGGCCGGGCGCCCGCGCTTTGTCATTGGCTTTGAAGCCTCGACCATTTACGCGGCGCTGCCGCAACTCATCCGCCGCTTCCGCACCGTGGCGCCGGAGGTGGAGCTGAGTCTGGTGGAGATGATCAGCTTCGAGCAGATCGTGGCGCTGAAGGAAGGGCGGCTGGATGTCAGTTTCGGGCGCATCCGGCTGGAGGACCCCACCGTGCGGCGAGACGTGCTGCGTAACGAGCCGCTGGTGGCGGCGCTGCCGCTGGCGCACCCGCTGGCGGCGCAAGAGGGCCCGCTCAGCCTCGCCCGCTTGGCCGGGGAGCCGCTCATCATCTACCCGCGCGAGCCACACCCGAGCTATGCGGATCAGGTGATCTCGCTGTTCCATGATCGCGGCCTGACGCCAAATATCGGGCATGAGGCGCGTGAGCTGCAATCGGCCATCGGACTCGTGGCGGCGGAGACCGGGTATGCCATTGTGCCCATCTCGGTTTCGCGGCTGCGGCGGGACGACATCGTCTACCGCGACCTCGACGATCCCGGTGCCACCTCGCCCATCATCATGAGCCGCCGGGTTGGCGATGCCTCGCCGCTGCTCGGCGTCATGTCGCGCGTCATTATCGACACCTATACAGAATGGGGCTGGCCCGCCCCGGCGGGGCTGGAGGACTGAGCCGCGCCTAGCCAAGGTCGCCCCCAGCCACGGGCAGCACGGTGCCGGTGATGTAGGAGGCTTCTTCGGAGGCCAGGAAAAGGATGGCGGCAGCCTGCTCGGCCAGCGTGCCGTAACGCTTCATCAGGCTGGATTGTACCGTCTGCTCGACGATCTGCCCGTACCATTCCTGCTCCCGCGGCGTGACCGCCGCCGCATTGCGCGGCACGCGGCGGGGCGGCGCCTCCGTTCCGCCGGGGGCCACGGCGTTCACCCGTATGCCGTGCTCGGCATATTCCCAGGCCAGACAAGCCGTGAGCGCGTTCACCCCGCCCTTGGCGGCGGCGTAGGGTACACGGTTGACCCCACGCGTCGCCACCGAGGAGACATTAACAATGCAGCCCCCCCCGCTCTCCAACAGCAGCGGTAGCGCCGCGCGGCAGCCCCAGAGCGTGGGGAAGAGCGAGCGGCGGATCTCCGCCTCGATCTGCTCCGGCGCGTATTCGGCGTAAGGGCGGGTCCAGATCGTGCCGCCGATATTGTTGATGAGAATATCCAGCCGCCCGAAGGCTGCCCTTGCGGCATCGATTACCGCGCAAGCTCCTTCATACTGCTCCAGGTCCGCCTGCACGGCTACGGCAACCGCACCCGCCTCGGCCCGTATTTCTTCCACCAGAGGCGAGCGGTCCGCCAGCACCAGCGCGGCCCCCTCTTGCGCCATGCCCAGCGCCACCTCCCGGCCTATGCCCTGAGCTGCGCCGGTGATGACCGCGACCTTCCCGGTAAAGCGATCCGGCCGGCTCATGCCGCCTTGTCCGCCGCCACGCTGGGGGCGAATTTCTCGTAATGGAAGCTGGCCGGGGTGACGCCGGATTCGGCAAAGTATTTGCGCACCGCCTCGACCATGGCTGGCGGCCCGCAGAGATACACGTCCACATCTCCGCCATTTAGGTACGGCGGTTGAATATACTGCGTGACATAGCCCTTGCGCGGATAGGCGCTGGCAGGGCTGGCGACGCAGGCCTCCCAGGTAAAGCCTGGACGATGCGACGCATATTCCTCCAGCCGCGCAATCTCCACCAGATCCTCATCATTGGTCACCCCGTAGATGAGATGCACTGGATGTACGGGCGGCTCCGCCAGCATCTGCCCGAGCATGGAGAGCATCGGTGCCAGACCAGTGCCGCCCGCCAGCAGCAGCACAGGACGTTTCATCTCGCGCAGGAAGAAACTTCCTGACGGCCCGGTGAAGGTCAGCTCCAAACCGGGCTTCGCCTGGTTGGCGAGAAAGCCGCTCATCAGCCCGCCGGGAATGTTGCGGACAAGAAAACTCGCTGACGCCGCGCCGGGCGTGGAACTGAAGGAATAGGCCCGCCCTTGCCCCGTACCCGGCACCTGGATGGTGACATACTGGCCTGGCAGGAACATCAAAGGCGTTGCCAATTTCAAGGAAAAAGCCAACGTGGTGGGGGAGAGCCGCGTTACCTCCTCCAGCACGGCTGTTTGGGTTACCGGCCCGGTTTTGCAGGCGGCGGCGGGCACGGGAAGGCGCAGCACAAGATCCGAGCGCGGACGCATCTGGCAGGCGAGCGCAAAGCCCTGCACCGCTTCCTCATCAGTCAGCGCGTCTTCGATGTAGGAGCCGCCATCATACTCTCCAGACTCGCAGAACAGCTTGCAAGTGCCGCAGGCCCCGTCGCGGCAGTCGAGTGGGATGTTGATCCCGGCGCGGTAGGAGGCGTCGGCCACGGTATCGGTGGGTGGGCAAGCGATGAAGCGGGTGACGCCGTCCTCGAAATTCAGGGCAACTTTGAAGCTCATGACAAAACTCCCTGCTTAGATATGATAGATATCGACGACGTGGTGGATATAGTCGTTCTTCAGGATCACCTTCTTGTTCGCGATGAGCGGTGCTGCGCCGGAGATATCCAGCGTGTAGAAGGAAGTACCGAAGAACATGTCCGTGGTCTTGTAGCGGTGGCTAAGCGTAAACCAGTTGAAGCGCAGCTTGCAGGCGTTGCCAGCTTGTTCAAGTATCTCCACATTGCTGATATTATGCGAGGTACGCGGCTCGGGCATGGAGGCGCTGGAGCGCTCGGTACGGATGCGGAAAATACGGTCCTCCAGCCCGCCGCGATTGGCGTAGTAGATCAGTGATATCTGCGTCCGCGGATCGGTGACGAGGCTGTCGGTCTCGGTCCAGGCGGGCATCCAGAACTCGGCGTCCGGCGCGTAGAGTTCGAGCCAGCCTGTCCAGTCCTTGTCGTCAAGACAACGGGCTTCCTTGTACAGAAACACCTGTACTTGTTCAGTCGTGAGCATATTGTTTTCCTGTGTCGCCGCCTAACGGCTTGTTTGTTTTTATGCGTCAGAGGCTCGTGGGGTCATCCAGATGCACCCGCATGGTATCCAGCCAATAGCGGTGCTGCACCACGTAGAGCCCCTCATCTTCAGTGCGCGGGCCGCTCATCATCGGCTTCAGCCCAATCGCCTCGGCGCCTTCATCAGCGCCCTTGATCCAGTGCTTCGCCCCGCGCGAGAGGTCATTCCAGGCGGCGGCGCGCCCCTGATAGCCTTGTTGGCAGGCCCGGAACTCTTCCAGGTCGTCCGGCGTGGCCATGCCGCTGGCGTTGAAGAAATCCTCGTACTGACGGATGCGGTGGGCGCGGGCCTCGGCATCCTCGCCCTTAGGGGCGATGCAGTAGATCGTCACCTCGGTCTTATCGACGGAGAT
>JAQUAC010000162.1 GCA_028687415.1 Acidocella sp.
GGCCCTCACGCACCGCCGTCACGATCGTCGCGAAATTGTCATCCTGCAGCCCGAGGCTGGCCGCTTCCCGCGCGACATCGGTTCCTCCCCGCCCCATCGCCACGCCAATATCCGCATGTGCCAAGGCGGGTGCGTCATTCACGCCGTCGCCGGTCATCGCGACGATCTCGCCATTCGCTTGCAGCGCGGTGACGATCCGGATCTTCTGCGCCGGATCGACCCGGGCATAGACACTCGTCTCCATCACCCGGTGGCGCAGCGCCTCATCATCCAGCGCGTGCAACTCCTGGCCGGTCATCACTGTTTCATTGCCATCCAGAATGCCCAGCGTGCGGGCAATTGCACGCGCGGTCACAGGATGATCGCCTGTGATCATCACGGGCCGGATACCGGCAATCCGGCATGTGGCAACAGCCTCGCCAGCTTCTGGACGCGGCGGGTCAAGCAGGCCGGCAAGGCCAAGGAATTCAAGCCCGTGCTCAAGTTCTTCCGGGCGCCCAGGCTTTTGCGTTCTGGGGCCGCAAGCAATGGCGAGAACGCGCAAACCATTTGCGGCCATTTCAGCGGCGGTGCGCAGGATGGCCTCATGCGCGGCAGGGGCCGTGCCAGAGGCAACCGCCATGGTGGTGCAAAGCGGTAGGACCGCTTCGGGCGCGCCCTTTGTGTAGCTCACCAGCATCTCACCGTTCTGGTGTAGCGTGGTCATTCGCCGCCGTATGGAGTCAAAGGGGATTTCCATGATGCGCGGCGCATGCGCCACCTCCCGCGCCTGCTCCAGCCCGGCGGCCTGCGCCGCGCGCCACAGTGCTACTTCAGTCGGGTCGCCCAGAACATTGCCTGCCTCGTCCAGGGCGATATCATTGCACAGGAGCAGCGCCCGCAGAAACGCCAGAGCGGCGGGGTCGTGCGGGGTGAGGGCATCCGCGGCCATGTGTCGTCCCGCGATCCAGACATCGGTCAGCCGCATTTCGTTGAGCGTCAGAGTGCCGGTTTTGTCCGAACAAATCGTGGTGACGGAACCCAGGGTTTCCACCGCTGGCAGGCGGCGGATCAGGGCCTTTGCCTTCGCCATGCGTGAGGCGCCCAGCGCAAGCAGCACGGTCACAACCGCGGGCAGTGCCTCGGGTATCGCGGCGACGGCAAGGCTGAGCGCGGTCAGCAGCATCAGCAAGGGGGCCTCACCGCGCAGCAGGCCAATCCCGAAGATCAGCGCGCAGATCGCCACTGCCGCGACCGCGATCTGACGCCCGAACAGGGCCAGGCGCAGTTGCAGCGGGGTGCGTATGCTGTTCGCCCCTTCCAGCATCGCGGCGATTCGGCCAAGCTCTGTCGTCATGCCGGTCGCGACCACGACACCGCGCCCCCGTCCGTTCAGGACCATCGTGCCCTTATAGGCCATGCAACGCCGTTCAGGCAGCGCTTGGTCAGCGGCCTCCGGCGCGACCTGCTTATCGACTGGCGCCGATTCCCCGGTGAGAGCCGCTTCGCCAATCCGCAGCCCGGGGGCCTCGATCAGCCTGAGATCCGCTGGCACCGCGTTCCCGGCCTCAAGCAGCACGATATCCCCCGGCACTAGCGCCGTTGCCGGTAGCGCGCGCGGATGGCCTCCACGTACCGCCACGGCAATGGGCGCGGTCATGCGCCGCAGCGCGGCCACCGTGTTCGCCGCCCGCATCTCCTGTAAAAATCCCACTACCGCGTTCAGGATCACGATCGCCAAGATCACGGCTGTGTCCTCGATATCACCGATAAAGCCGGAGAGAACGGCAGCCGCGATCAGCAGCAGGATCATGAAATCGCTGAACTGTGCAATCAGCATGGCGAGGTGGCCGCGCCGCTTGCCCTCGCGGATCTCGTTTGACCCGTAGTGCCTAGTGCGGGCAGTGGCTTCGGCTTCGGTCAGGCCGCGCGTGGCATTGCTGTCCAAGCGGGCAAGGGCCGCTTCGGGGGACAGTGTGTGCCAGTTCGCCACCGGCGGCGCGCGATGCGGCTCAGTGTTTGTCATGAAGATAAAGTACATGGGAGTTCAGTAGGTACATTGTGAACAATCCGAAACTGACCCAGCCGCCTGTGAGGTTCATCTTTACGGCGATCACGTCGCCATGGCGTGACCGCACAGGCCCGGCAAGTCCGACAAGCGCAAGACATGCCAGGAGGCGAGCCGGATGACGGTGGTCTGATTCACGCCCCTGGTCCCACGGCACGCTGGCGGAAGACCGAGAGTAGAAAGAGCGTGACGGTCACGGCCATCGGCCCCAGCACAAAGCCGGGGGCGCCAAATAGGATCAGTCCGCCGATGATCGCGATAAAAGTCGGGACCGTATGCAATTTCAGCCGGTTGCCGACTAGGATTGGCCGGACGATGTTATCGACCTCGCCCACCACGAGCGCGCCCCACAGAGCCAGGACCACAGCTTTCACCTCGTGGCCTTCAAGCGCGAGGTACACAGCCTCCGGTATCCAGACGACAAAAGCGCCCAGTACCGGAATAATGGAAAGCAGACTCATCGCCACGCCCCAGAAAAGCGGCGCGGGCAGCCCCAGAGCCCAGAACATCAACCCGGCCAGCGCCCCCTGCAGCATGGCCACCATGAGTGTGCCGTAGACGATGGCATGCACAGTATCGATCATCCGGCGGAAAAACTGGCCAGTCTCTTCAGGCGTCAGGGGGAGGATGTCACGCAAGACATTGCTGACGGTGTGGCGGTCCCGCAGAAAATAGAAAAGGATGTAGAAGGTCAGGAGAATTTCGATCCCCTGCGTGAACGAGCCGCGCACGAAGGAGGCGCCAGCATTGCTCAGCACGGAGATAAGCTGGTTGAGAATACCTGGGAGGTCGATCTGCTGTTCTATCCATCCCACGGCAGGGGGAAGCTGCAGCGTTCCACTGGCTAACTTGGATTGGATGAATGCGGCGCTGGAAATCGCGCCATGCACCAGCCGCTCCACTACCAACGCCGTTGGCGCGGCAACAACGATGATGGCAACAAGTACCGTGACGATGGCCGCGATGCCAGAATAATGCAGTTTCTTTTCAAGATACTCCTGGATAGGTGAGAACAGCACAGCCAAGGTGAAGGCCCAAGTCAGCGCGCCGAAGAAAGGAACAGCTAGCAGGGCGCAGATGACTAGACCGCCAATAATCGCCGCGGCGAGCGTCAATAGGCTAATACGCGAGGCGTTCTGATGCTCAATATCTGGAAGGGGATCGGATGTATTCATGCCTTTTGGCTCTCATTTGGACTAAGGAATTCAGGGACAACTAGAAAAATTCATCTCTGATCATTCGAGATGTAAGACACCCGCCAACTCGC
This sequence comes from Acidocella sp., assembly GCA_028687415.1. Taxonomy (GTDB): domain Bacteria; phylum Pseudomonadota; class Alphaproteobacteria; order Acetobacterales; family Acetobacteraceae; genus Acidocella. The sequence continues at coordinate 3,315 of JAQUAC010000162.1, forward strand.
ATACCGGGCCAGATAGGCCGTCAAGCCAATAGGACGAGACGGCCGTTAGTCATCGGCCTCGCTTGCACTCACTACAGACAGGCGAGACTGTTCTGTCTGAAACCTAGTAGCCGATAATCATAAGGTGCTTCAGGCAAAACAAATTTCTTTTGAAGGCGACACTCAGGAGAAAAATTTATTCTGACGTTGATCTGCGTCAGACCAATAGACGAAAGTCGGAAAGCCATGAAAGGCAAGTTCAAGGACTGATTTGGCGGTCGGGGCGGAGTAACGCCTTGCTTTTACTCCGCCAATTATTCCAGGCAAATATCACTTGGGACTTTGGGGATAGACCGTATTGAAATCGTAATTTGTTGATTTAATGTGTTGTTTAAGCTTGTGTGCGAGAGGGCTAGATACCCCCTTACATCCTCTCAAAGGACCGGAATTTTTCCCAGTCTGTCACGGCCTTGTTGAACGCATCCAGCTCCACCTTCGCCATGTTGGTGTAATGCCGCACCACGCCCAGCCCGAAAGCAGTGTGGGCGAACTCGCTCTCGGTGAACAGCTTTGCCGCGTCCGCCAGCGTGGCGGGCACGCGCGGTAGATCGGCGGCATAAGCGTTGCCGGTGAAGAGCGGCACCGGGGCGTAGTCGCCCTCCACGCCCTCCAGCCCGGCGGCAATCATCGCCGCCAGCACGAGGTAGGGGTTCACATCCCCGCCCGGCAGGCGGTTCTCCACGCGGATGGACCTGCCATGCCCCAGCACGCGGAACGCGCAGGTGCGATTATCCAGCCCCCAGGCCAGCGCGGTGGGGGCGAAGCTGCCCACGGCGAAGCGCTTGTAGGAGTTGATGTTGGGCGCGAAGAGCAGCGTAATTTCCGGCGCATGGCGCAGTAGCCCGGCCATGAACTGCTTGAAGAATTTGGAAGGGCTGTGCCCGTCTGCATCCAGGAACACCGCATCGCCCGCCGCGTTGCGCACGCTGAGATGCGTGTGGCAGGAATTGCCCTCGCGCTCGTTGAACTTGGCCATGAAGGTGAGGGCATGGCCCTCTTGCGCCGCGATCTCCTTGGCGGCTTCCTTATATATAACATGCTCGTCGCAGATGGTCAGTGCCGGGCCGTAGGCGAAATTAATCTCGTGCTGGCCAAGATTGCACTCGCCCTTGGAATTTTCCACCTGAATGCCTGCGGCCTCCATGGCGTTGCGGATACGCCGGATCACAGGCTCCACCCGCGCGGTGCCGAGAATGGAGTAGTCGTTATTATACTGATTGGCGGGCGTCAGGCCGCGATAGGCTTTTTCCCAAGCCTCTTCATAGGTGTTGCGGAACAGGATGAACTCCAGCTCCGTCGCGGCGAAGGCGCTGAGCCCGTGGCCCTTCAGCCGGTCAAGCTGCTTCTTCAGTATCGTGCGTGGCGAGACCTCCGCCGGCTTGTGCCCGCTAAGCTCTATGTCGCACAGAATAATGGCCGCCCCCGGCTGCCAGGGGGCTAGGCGCAGCGTTGAGATATCCGGCACGAAGACGAAATCGCCATAGCCCTTGTCCCAGGAGGTCAGCTCATAACCCTGCACTGGCCCGCATTCGATATCCGTTGCCAGCAGATAGGAGCAGCCTTCCGCCGCCTCCGTCGCCACGGATTCGAGGAAAAATTTCGGCATAACCCGTTTGCCCTGCAGGCGCCCCTGCATATCCACCGCGGCCATGATAACGGTATCAATTTCCCCGCGATCGGCCATGCCCTTCAATGCGGGCAAGGTCAGGTGGTTGGAGCCAGCCATGAAGAATCTCCCAGGTTATTTTGATGATTATAACCATAATTTTTGGGAGGCAGGAATGGAGAGAAGCTAAGTTTCTCTTGGCGAAGATAAATTCACCGTATAGGCTCCGTTTATAAAATAAATCACAAGCGCAACAAGGGGTATTTGATGTCTGACCGGAGCGAACAGGCTATTCTGGAGGCGGATGCCGCCACTCTGCATAAAATGGGATATGCGCAGGAACTTTCTCGGCGCATGCATGGGTTTTCGAACTTTGCTGTCTCCTTCTCCATTATTTGTATTCTTGCGGGTGGCATCACCTCTTTCCAGACGGGCTTCTGCACAGGCGGTGCTTTCACCACCATCGCAGGTTGGTTTGCCGGCGCCGTGTTCGCTCTCATCGTTGGCTGCTCCATGGCGCAGATCGCTTCCGCCTACCCCACGGCGGGCGGGCTGTACCACTGGTCGTCCATTTTGGGCGGGCGGGCCTGGGGCTGGGTCACGGCCTGGTTCAACATGCTGGGGCTGATCTTCGTCATCGCCTCGGTGAATGTCGGCGTGTACTTTCTATTCACCGGGCTTATCCTGGGCGACATCTTCAATATCGACAC
>JAQUAC010000163.1 GCA_028687415.1 Acidocella sp.
CGCCACGGCCTCATACGTAAGGGTGCCGGAGCGGGAGACGATGCCGATGGAGCCGCGTTTGTGGATGTGGCCCGGCATGATGCCGATCTTGCACTCGTCCGGGGTGATCACGCCCGGGCAGTTCGGCCCGATGAGGCGGGACTTGGAGCCGGAGAGGGCACGCTTGACCTTGACCATGTCCAGCACCGGGATGCCCTCGGTGATGCAGACGATCAGTTCCATCCCGGCGTCGATGGCTTCCAGGATGGAGTCAGCCGCGTACGGCGGCGGCACGTAGATGGCCGAGGCGTTGGCGCCGGTTGTTTCCTTGGCCTCGTGCACGGTGTTGAACACTGGCAGGTCGGTGTGCTTCTGGCCGCCCTTGCCGGGGGTCACGCCGCCAACAACCTTGGTGCCGTATGCGAGGGCCTGCTCGGAGTGGAACGTGCCCTGAGCGCCGGTGAAGCCCTGGGTGATGACCTTGGTGTTCTGGTTGACGAGAATGGCCATTACGCGGCTTCCTTCACGGCTTTGACGATTTTCTCAGCGGCGTCGGCCAGATTATCGGCCGGGATGATGGGCAGGCCGGACTTGGCCATGATATCCTTGCCGAGCTGGACGTTCGTGCCTTCCAGGCGCACGACCAGCGGCACGGAGAGCGACAGCTCGCGCGCCGCGGCAACCACGCCCTCGGCAATAACGTCGCACCGCATGATGCCGCCGAAGATGTTGACCAGAATGCCTTCCACGTGCGGGTCGGACAGGATGATCTTGAACGCCGCCGTTACGCGCTCCTTGGTGGCGCCGCCGCCGACATCCAGGAAGTTGGCGGGCTCGGCGCCGTAGAGCTTGATGATGTCCATGGTCGCCATGGCCAGACCGGCGCCGTTGACCATGCAGCCGATATTGCCGTCCAGCGCCACGTAAGAGAGGTTGTACTTGTTGGCTTCCAGCTCTTTCGGGTCTTCCTCGCTCTCGTCGCGGAGCTTCTCGATCTCCGGGTGACGGTAGAGGGCGTTGTCATCGAAGCTCACCTTGGCGTCGAGCGCATAGATCTCGCCGGCGCCGGTGACGACCAGCGGGTTGATCTCGATGATCGCGGCATCCAGGGAGTTGAACGCCTCGAAGATGCTGCTGACGAACTTGGCGAAGGTGGCAATCTGCTTGCCTTCGAGGCCCAGGCCGTAGGCCAGCTTGCGGGCATGGAAGGGGGAGATGCCGGAGGCCGGGTCAACCGGGGCGCGCAGGATCTTCTCGGGGTGGTGCTCGGCCACTTCCTCAATCTCCATGCCGCCTTCGGTGGAGGCGACGATCACGACCTCGGAAACCGAGCGGTCGATGAGAAGGGAGAGGTACAGCTCGCGCTTGATGTCGCAGCCAGCTTCCACATACACGCGGTGGACCTGACGGCCAGCCGGGCCGGTCTGCTTGGTGATCAGCGTGTGGCCGATCATCGCGGCGGCGGCGTCACGGACTTCGTCCAGGCTCTTGGCCAAGCGCACGCCGCCCTTGCCGGCGGGGTCTTCCTTGAACTTACCGGCGCCGCGGCCACCGGCATGAATCTGGGATTTGACGACGTAGACGGGGCCGGGGAGCTTCTTGGCGGCGTCCACGGCTTCTTCGGGCGTCCAGGCGACATAGCCGTCGAGAACTGCGACGCCATAGGCCTTCAGCAGTTCTTTGCCCTGATATTCATGAATATTCATTTGGAGTTCAGCCTACCTGTTTCTGGAGTTTCAATAGAGGCGTTATTGGGCGTGCTACCCTAATCGTCATGGCCGGGCAAGACGGGATTGCGCCGCCGTGGATTCAGGTGAGATGCGGCAAAGCGAGATAGGTTTCGCTTTGCATTTCCTCTAGCCGCGAGGCTGTGCGCTCGAAGATTTTGGCCCCTGTACCGGCGCGGTACAACTCATCCGGGTAGGCGGCGGCGGAGGCGTAGAGCTTCACCCGATGCTCGTAGAGCGCGTCGATGAGCGTGACGAAGCGCCGGGCTTCGTCGAAGTTATCGGGTGAGAGGCGGGGGACGCCGTCGATGAGAAGGGTATGGTACAGCGTGGCCAGGGCCAGATAGTCGCCCGGCCCCAGCGGTACGCTGCAAAGGGCGTGGAAGTCGAACCGCGCCACCCCGGCGGCGGCGAGCGGCACCACCAGTGTGCGCCCGGCAAGGATGATCTTGTCCGGCTTCGGCGTCTCGCCCATGGTCAGCTCGGAGAAGACGAGGTCCATGGCCGCGTCCGCCTGGTGGTCCACCGGTACGTACCAGGCTTTCAGCCCGTGTACCCGCCCGCGCCGGTAATCCTGCACGGAATCCAGCACCAGCACGTCCAGATGCTTCTTGATGAGGGCGATGAAGGGCAGGAAGGCATCGCGCCCCGGCTGACCCTTGTACAGATCGTCCGGCAGCGTGTTGGAGGTGGCGACGATGACGACGTTGCGGGCGAACAGCGCCTCGAACAGCCGGCCCAGGATCATGGCGTCCACGATGTCATGCACCTGGAACTCGTCGAAGCAGAGCAGCGCCGCCTCATTGGCGATCTGGTCAGCCAGAGGCGGGATCGGGTCGTCAATCTCGGGGTGGTTGTGCTTGATGGCATGGAAGCGCCGGTGCGCATCCTGCATGAACTCGTCGAAGTGGATGCGCTTTTTGCGGGGTACGTCAGCCGCCTCGAAGAACAAATCCATGAGCATGGATTTACCGCGTCCGACCTCGCCCACGATGTAGAGTCCGTTCGGGTGGTCCTGCACCTCGTCCACCTGCTTGCGGCGGAGCAGCTTGCCGACCCAGCCATTGGCCGGGGTCTTCGGGCTGGGGTTGTAGCCGCGCAGCTTGGCCCATAGGTCTTGCAGATGCTCGGCGGCGAGGGCCTGGGCCGGGTCGTAGGCAAGAGTGCCGGCGGCGATGCGGGCGCGGTAGGCCGGGATGACACCGGCTGTCTGGGGGAGGGTGGTGCTGGGCATGCTTGGCCGATACTGCAACCTCGGGCACCGTGCAACAAGGTCAAGAGCTATGCCGGGATTTGGCAGAGCCTTGCGAATTTGGACGGCTAAGGTTAACGCCTAACGGCCCTTTAATACGGATGACGGCTATGGATGCACTGGATTTTGACGCCTTGCGAGCCGTGGAGGTCTCTGACGATCCGTTCACACATATTCTGCTGCCGCGTTTCGTGAAACCAGCGGCGCTGCAAGCCGTGTTCGCCGCGCTGCCGCCGATGAAGGGGCGGGGGAGCTTTCCCATTGAGGCGCTGAAGCTGGGCGCGGCGGCGCGGGAGGCCATCGCCGGGCTGCAAAGTGAGACATTCCGGAACATCGTGGCGGAGAAATTCGGGCTGGATCTGAAGGGCGCGCCGGTGATGACCACGCTGCGCGGTAATTCCGGGGCGCAGGATGGGCGTATCCATACGGATTCCCTGGCCAAGCGCGTGACCATTCTGCTGTACCTCAACCCCGGCAACGGCGAGGCCTGGGCGAGGCAGGAGGGCTGCCTGCGCCTGTTGCGCGGGCCGGATGGCCTGGAGAATTACGCGGCGGAGGTGCCGCCGGTGGATGGCACGCTGCTCGTCTTCCCCAACGGCCCCACCACCTGGCACGGGCATAAGACCTATATCGGCCAGCGCTATGTGGTGCAGATGAACTACATGACCACCAGCGCCAAGGCGAAAGCGGAGATGCGGCGGCACCATCTCTCCGCCTTCGTCAAACGCCTGACGCGGGCGGCCTGAGCCGATGCTGGCGGGGCGGAAGGTCGCGGTTATCCTCCCGGCCTATAACGCGGCGCGCACGCTGGAGCGCACCTATGCGGAGATTCCGCGCGAGATTGTGGACGATGTGATCCTGACAGATGACGGCAGCCGGGACGACACGGCGGAGATCTCGCGCCGGCTGGGTATTCACACGCTGGTGCATGACCACAACCGGGGCTACGGCGCCAACCAGAAGACCTGCTATGCCGAGGCGCTGGCGCGGGGCGCGGACATCGTGGTGATGCTGCACCCGGACTACCAGTATTCGCCGAAGCTGGTCGCCGCCATGGCCTCCATGATCGCCTCCGGGCATTACGACGTGGTGCTGGGGTCGCGCATCCTGGGGCGCGGGGCGCTGAAGGGCGGTATGCCTCTATATAAGTATATCGCCAATCGGGCGTTGACCTTTGCCGAGAACATCCTGCTGGGGTTGAAGCTCTCGGAATACCATACCGGCTATCGCGCCTGGTCGGCCAAGGTGCTGCGGGCCTTGCCGCTGGCGCGCTGCTCGGATGATTTCGTCTTCGACAACGAGATGCTGGCCCAGGCGGCTTATGCGGGGTTCGAGATCGGCGAGATATCCTGCCCGACGAAATATTTCCCCGAGGCGTCGTCAATCAATTTTAAGCGATCAGTGGTGTACGGGCTGGGCGTGCTGCGCACGGCGGCGGAATACCGTCTGGCCTATTGGGGGCTGCGGGCCTCCCCGCTCTTCGGGCATGCGCCGTAGCGCGGTTGCGGCGCTGGTCGCCGCCGCCGGGCTGTCGCTTGTTGCCTCGGTGCTGGCCGGGCCGCGTCTGGCCGGGGCGGTGGTGGCGGGGGCGGCGTTTCTGCGCGGTGCCGGGCTGGAGGGCTGGCTGATCTTCACCGGGGCGGTGCTGCTGGCGGCACTTGTGGGCATTGTGCCCGGGGCGCTGCTGGGGGTGGCGGCGGGGGTAATTTTCGGTGTTGCCATAGGCTTCGGTCTGAGTGCCGCGGGCATTCTGGCGGGGGCGGGGCTGGCCTTCGGGCTCAGCCGCTCGGTGCTGCGGCCTTATATAGGTGCGGCGTTGCGCCGGCACGGGGTTTTGGCGCGGCTGGATGGTGTCATCGCCACCGATGGCTGGCGGCTGGTGGCGCTGCTGCGCGTCTCGCCGGTCATGCCTTTCTCTCTTACGTCCTACGCGCTCGGTTTTTCCGGCATTACGCTGCGGGACTACGTGCTGGGCACGCTCGCCTCGCTGCCCGCATTGCTGGGTTATGTCGCCATCGGCGCGTTGGGTGGCTGGGGGGCGAGGCTCAGCCATGGGCCGCAGCACGGCATTCATCTGGCGCTGCTGGCTCTGGGTGTGGTGGCCACGCTTGGACTCGTGCTGCACCTCTCCCGGCTGCTGCGCCGTGCCTTGGCGCTGCCCGGAGATGCACCCGCATAGGGGAATGCTGCATATTGCCGGTTCCGCCAGAGAGAAAATCCGTTTAGGGTGAGGTGACATGATAACCGATCTGCCCAACGTGCTGACCTTGTCCCGCATTGGCGCCATTCCGCTGCTGGTGTTGCTGGTGGCCGTCCAGGCGCCATGGGCGGATTTGCTTGCCGCTTTGGTGTTCGCGCTGGCCGGGATCACGGATTATTTTGACGGCAAGCTGGCGCGCGAGCGTCTGCAGCTCTCCGATTTCGGCCGCATGCTGGACCCGATCGCGGATAAACTGCTGATCGGCGCGACGCTGATGGCGCTGGTCGGCTTCGGGCATTTGCCGGGGCTTGGCATTTTCCCCGCCATCGTCATTATGCTGCGTGAAATTCTGGTCAGTGGCTTGCGCGAGTATCTGGCCGAGATCCGCGTGGGGCTGCCGGTGACCAAGCTCGCCAAATGGAAGACGGCGGTGCAGATGCTGGCGCTGGGGCTGCTGCTGCTGGGCGCGGACGGTGCGCGGTTCATTGGCCTTGGCAT
>JAQUAC010000164.1 GCA_028687415.1 Acidocella sp.
CCAAGGGCTTCTTCCCGGTGCAGGATACGGGCGTTATCGAGGGTATCAGCCAGGGCTCGCAGAGCACTTCCTACGCCGCCATGGCGGTACACCAGCAGGCGCTGGCCGATGCGCTGCTGAAGGACAAGGACGTGGTGAGCCTGACCTCCTATATCGGCGTGGATGGCACCAACACCACGCTGAACGCGGGGCGGTTCCTCATCAACCTCAAGCCCAAGGGGCAGCGCAGCCTCTCGGCGGCGGAGATCATTCCGCGCCTGAACAAGGAGGTGGCGGGCATGCCCGGCATCGCGCTTTTCTTGCAGCCGGTGCAGAGCCTCACGTTCAACACCACCGTGGCGCCGACGCAATACCAGTTCGTGCTGGAAGACTCGAATAGCAGCGATTTTACCAGATACGTGCCCGCGCTTATGACGAAATTGCAGGCCCTGCCGCAGATCACCGACGTTGCCAGCGGGCTGCAGGCTGCCGGGCAATCCGTATACATCAATATCGACCGTGTAAACGCCGCCCGCTACGGCATTACCCCCGCTACGGTGGATAGCGCGCTTTACGATGCTTTTGGCCAGCGCATCATCTCCACCATCTTCACGCAGACGGACCAGTACCGCGTGATCATGGGCGTGGACCCTAAGCAGATGACATCCGTGGCCTCGCTGGGCGCGATTTATTTGCCTTCCTCTTCATCCTCCGGTGGGCAGGTGCCGCTCTCGGCCGTCGCCACCTTTACCGTGCAGCCGAAGCCGCTGGTTATTCAGCATCTCGGCCAGTTTCCCGCCACCACCATCTCCTTCAACCTGGCCCAGGGGGCGACGCTGGGGCAGGCGGTGGATGCAATCACCAAGGCCGAGGCCTCGCTGCATTTCCCCGCGGCGGTGCAGACGAATTTCCTAGGCGCTGCCGCGGCGTTCCAGAACTCGCTGGGTAACGAGGTGTTCCTGCTTCTGGCCGCCATTGTCGCGGTTTATATCGTGCTTGGCGTGCTCTATGAGAGTTTCATCCACCCCGTCACCATCCTCTCCACTCTGCCCTCCGCCGGTATTGGCGCGCTTATTTTCCTGTGGTTCTCGGGCGAGGGGCTGGATGTTATCGGCATTATCGGAATCGTGCTACTCATAGGCATCGTGAAGAAGAACGCGATCATGATGATCGACTTCGCGCTGCATGCCGAGCGTAACGAAGGCAAATCCCCGCGTGATGCGATTTATGAAGCCTGCCTGCTGCGCTTCCGCCCGATCATGATGACCACGCTGGCGGCGATGTTCTCGGGCATTCCACTTATCGTCGGCGGCGGCATGGGGTCTGAGCTGCGGGCGCCCTTGGGGCTGGCCATTGTCGGCGGGTTGCTGGTCAGCCAGGTGCTGACGCTGTTCACCACGCCGGTCATCTACCTCGCTTTTGACAATCTGGCGCTGCGTTTCAGGGCCAAAGCCGCATGAACCTCGCCGGCATTTTTATCAAACGTCCGGTCGCCACCATACTGCTTACCATCGGCATCGCACTTTCCGGCATGCTGGCGTTTTTCAAAATGCCGGTGGCGCCGCTGCCGCAAATCGCGTTTCCCACCATCCAGGTGCAGGCCAACATGGCGGGCGCCAGCCCGGACACCATGGCCGCCACCGTGGCCGAGCCGCTGGAACGGCATCTCGGTACCATTGCGGATGTGACGGAGATGACCTCGCAATCCGATGTGGGCACCACGCGCATCACGCTGCAATTCGGGCTGGACCGCAACATTAATGGCGCGGCGCGCGATGTGGAGGCGGCGATTCAGGCGGCGCGGGCGGATTTGCCGACGACGCTGCGCGCCAACCCGCAATATCAGAAATTCAACCCGGCGGATGCGCCGATCATGGTGCTGGCCCTGACCTCGGACACGATGACCCCAGGCCAGCTCTACGACTCTGCCGACACGGTGCTGGAGCAGCAATTCTCGCAGATCAACGGCGTGGGCAATGTGGAGCTGGGCGGCTCGGCGCTGCCCGCTGTGCGGGTGGAGTTGCAACCCGGCCCGCTCGCCAAATACGGTATCGGGCTGGAGGATGTGCGCGCCGCCCTGGCCGCCGCCAACGCGAATTCACCGAAAGGCTATTTCGACACCGGGGCCACGCGCTACCAGATATACACCAACGACCAGGCCACCGTGGCGGCACAGTATCGCAACCTCATCATCGCCTACCGCAACGGCCAGGGGGTGAAGTTGTCGGATGTCGCCACGGTCAGCAACTCGGTTGAGAATTTGCAGAATGCCGGGTTGTATAATGGCAAGGCCGCGGTGCTGGTTATCATCCGTGCCAGCCCTGGCGCAAACATCATCCGCACGGTGGATCAGATCAAGGCGGTGCTGCCGGAACTGCGCGCCGCCCTGCCGCCCGCGATCAATTTTGGTGTGGCCATGGACCGCAGCCAGTCCATCCGTGCTTCGCTGGCCGATACCGAGCGCACATTGTTTATTGCCGTGCTGCTGGTGGTGGGGGTGGTGTTTGTGTTTCTGCGCTCGCCGCGCGCCACGCTCATCCCCGGCCTTGCCGTGCCGGTCTCCATCATTGGCTCCTTCGGGCCGATGTATCTCATGGGCTTCTCCATCGACAATCTCTCGCTGATGGCGCTCACCGTTGCCACCGGTTTTGTGGTGGATGACGCGGTGGTGGTGACGGAAAACACCATGCGCCATTTGGAGGATGGCATGGAGCCGCTGGAGGCGGCGTTGCGCGGCGGCAAGGAGGTGAGTTTTACCGTGCTTGCCATGAGCCTCTCGCTGATCGCGGTGTTCTTGCCGATTCTGCTGATGCCTGGGCTGGTCGGTAAATTGTTTCAGGAATTCGCCGAGACGCTGACCATCACCATCCTCATTTCACTGTTGGTGTCGCTCACCACCACGCCCATGCTTTGCGCGCTGCTATTGCGGCGGGAGCACGTGGCGGGAACCCCTCAGAACCGGGTATTGGCGGCACTGGAATCCTGGTTCGACGCGGTGCGGGGCGGGTATGAGCACTCTCTGCGTTGGGCGCTGCGCCATGCGCGGTTGGTGGGGGTGGGGCTTATCCTCACCATCATTCTCAACATTGTGCTCTTTGTGGTGGTGCCGAAAGGATTTTTCCCGGAGCAGGATACGGGGCTGATCATAGGCAACATCCAGGCGGATCAGTCGACCTCTTTTGCCGCCATGAAGCAGAAGCTCGTGGCACTGCAAACCATTGTGCAGCAAGACCCCGCCGTGGCTTCCGCCGCTGGGTTTACCGGCGGGCATTCCACCAATACCGGCTTCCTGTTCATCACGCTCAAGCCATTGAGTGAGCGCCATGCCTCGGCCACGCGGATTGTGGCGCGGCTGCGCAAACCGCTGGCGAAAATCCAAGGGGTGCAAACATTCCTGGTTCCGGCGCAGGATTTGCGCGTGGGCGGGCGGCAGAGCAACGCGGAATACCAGTACACGCTGCAAAGCGACGACGCCGCCGCACTTGCGCAATGGACGCCGAAGATCGTGGCGGCGCTGAAGCAGGACGGCACGCTGGTGGACGTGAATTCCGACATGCAGACCGGCGGGCTGGAAACTTACATTCAGATCAACCGCGCCCAGGCCGCCCGGCTCAACATCACTCCTGCCGAGATTGACGCCACGCTCTACGACGCCTTCGGCCAGCGCGATGTCTCCACCATCTATAACGAGTTGAACCAGTATGAAGTGGTGATGGAGCTGGCGCCTCAATACCAGCAGACGCCGCAGGATCTGAGCCGCATCTATGTCAGTACCTCCGGCGGCAGGGCCAGCGGCACCTCCTCTAGCCAGCTCGCCGCGGGGTCCGTGGTGGCCAACACCAGCAGCACCAGTACCAGAAGCGAGGTTGCCAGCGTCGCGTTGGATTCCGCCACCAACGCGGCGATCAACTCCATCGCCGCCAGCGGGCATAGCAGCGCCTCCTCGGGCACGGCGGTCAGCACCAACGCGGAGACCATGGTACCGCTCTCCGCTTTCGCCAGCTTCGCCCTTGGCACCACGCCGATCTCGGTGAACCACCAGAGCGGGCGCGTGGCCGCGACCATCTCCTTCAGCCTGCCGCAGGGCGTGGCGCTGGGCACCGGGGCCGCCGCCATCCAGCGCGTTATGAGCAATCTGGACGTGCCGCTGAGCATTACCGGCCGCTTCGCCGGCACGGCGGCGGCGTTCCAGTCCACGTCCAGCAGCGAGCCGCTGCTGATTCTGGCGGCGCTTGCGGCGGTTTATATCGTGCTGGGCATTCTCTATGAGAGCACGATCCACCCCATCACCATTCTCTCCACCATTCCCTCAGCGGGGCTGGGAGCCACGCTGTTTCTGCTGATGCTGAACACACCGCTCACCATCATCGCGCTCATAGGCGTGATCCTGCTCATCGGCATTGTGAAGAAGAACGCGATCTTGATGATTGATTTCGCGCTGCAATTGCAGCGCGGCCAGGGTGTGCCGCCGGAGGAGGCAATCTTCCGCGCCGCCTCCTTGCGTTTTCGTCCCATCCTGATGACCACCTTCGCTGCCATTCTCGGCGCGTTGCCGCTGGCCATAGGGCTGGGGCAGGGGGCGGCGCTGCGTCAGCCGCTGGGGCTGACCATTATTGGCGGGCTGGTAGTGAGCCAGGCGCTGACACTTTACACCACCCCGGTCGTGTATCTGTGGCTGGACCGGCTGGGGCAGAAACTGCGCGGCGGGCGCGACAAGGCAGCGCCCCGTGAGGGCAGCATCGTGGAGGCGTTATGAGGCGGGTTGGTGTTCTGGGGCTGCTGGCCCTTTCCGGCTGTATGGTTGGGCCGGGCTACCACAAACCCCGGCTGGTGGTGCCAGCGGCGTATAAAACCGCGCCGGGCTGGGTGCAGGCGAAGCCAGCTGACGATGCGCCGAAAGGGGCGTGGTGGACAGCATTTGGCGATGAGGATTTGAACCGGCTGGAACCGGAGGTGGCGGTGAATAACGCCACGCTGGCGGCGGATTACTATGCCTATCAGCAATCCATCGAGATCATGCAGGAGGAGCGCGGCTCGCTTTTCCCCAGCTTCGGCCTTACCGGCAGTTCCACGCGCTCGGGCCAGGGCGGGGGTGGGGCCAGCACCGCGGCGGCCTCCGGCTATGCCAACACCTCCGGCCCCACCACCTCCGGCACGTTCGAAGGCTCGGCCTCCTGGAACATCGACATCTGGGGCAAGATCCGCCGCCAAGTGCAGGGTGATGTGGCCGCCGCCCAAGTGAACGCTGCCGACCTCGCTAACGCCACACTCAGCGCCCAGGCCACGCTGGCGCTGGATTATGTCGATCTGCGCGCATCGGACGCCAATATCGCGCTCTATCAGCAGACCGTGACGGCGTATCAGCGCAGCCTGAAAATCACCGAGAATCAGGCGGCGGCAGGAACGGCGGCGCCGTCTGACGTGATTACCGCCCGCACTCAGCTGGAAGGGGCGCAGGCACAGCTCATTAATGCCGGGGCGGCGCGGGCGCAGTATGAGCACGCCATCGCCGTGCTTATTGGCCATGCCCCGGCGGACCTCTCATTCCCCACGGGGCCGCAGATTGCTAACGTGCCGGTGATGCCTCCCGGCGTGCCCAGCACGCTGCTGGAGCGCCGTCCGGACGTCGCGGCGGCGGAGCGCAGCATGGCGGAGGAGAACGCGCTCGTGGG
>JAQUAC010000165.1 GCA_028687415.1 Acidocella sp.
GTGTACACATTGGATGTGGTGAAGGACACGGCGATGCTCAACGCCTTCTTCCGCCAGGCCATTAACTGCACCATCCTCGCTTTCGCGCTCAACACCGGGGCCTACACCACGGAGATATTCGCCGGCGCCATTCGCGACACCGCCTTCGGCGAGGTCGAGGCCGGACGTGCGCTGGGGATGTCGCAGTTCACCCTGTACCGCCGTATCATCATCCCCGGGGCGCTACGCCGGGCTCTGCCCGTGTACAGCAACGAGGTCATCCTGATGCTGCACGCCACCACGCTGGCCTTCACCGCCACAGTGCCGGACATCCTGAAAGTCGCCAACGACGCCAATTCCGCCACCTACGATTCGTTCGACGCCTTCGGCTTGGCGGCGCTCATTTATCTCTGCATCTCGTTCACGCTCATTTTTGGCTTCCGCCGGGCGGAGCGGCATTTTCTGGCGTATTTACACCCCTGATGTGGTGAAGGCATCCAGCCGGCACGCATTATGTACATTACGATAAAATAATTGTAATTTTAACTGCCTTTTTTGGTCAGTCCCCCGCATCCTAGGCTTCTCCGGCGGCTCCATGCGTGCCCAGGCCGAAACCGCATGCGCGACCGCAGCCATTGGCAGGATTGAGGACGCGGTCGGGCGGCGCGGCACGCTCATCTCATCGCAGGTGGGGAATATCAGATTTCACGCCGAGGTAGTACCGGTTTAATGAAGCGGTACCCACATAATGCAAACGGTTGTGTTTTCAGGTGTTCGAGGTAGGATGCCAGGGCTATATCGCACAATCCGCACGGGGCAATGTAAGTGAACAGTGCCGGAAAGGCAGCAGATACGATCGCGCCAATTGGCGCGTCCGGTAGTGTTGAAGCCGCGTTGCGCGAGCGTGAGGCGTATCTGCAGTCCATCCTCGATACCATGCCGGATGGGATGGTTGTTATCGATGCTGTCGGGGTCATCGAGTCCTTTAGCGCCGCCGCCGAGCGTCTGTTTGGCTACAGCGCGGGTGAGGTTCTGGGGCGCAATGTCAGCCTGCTGATGCCCTCGCCCTATCGCGAGCAGCACGATTCCTATCTCTCCCGCTACCTCACCACCGGCGAGAAGCGCATCATCGGCTCCAGCCGAGTCGTCATCGGCCTGCGCAAGGATGGCTCGACCTTCCCCATGGAGCTGTCTATCGGTGCGGCGGTAACGCAGAGTCGCAGCACTTTCATAGGCTTCGTGCGAGACCTGACCGAGCGGCAGGAGACGCAGCAGCGCCTGCACGAGTTGCAGGCCGAACTCGCGCATATGTCGCGTTTCACCGCCATGGGAGAGATGGCATCCACCCTGGCGCATGAGCTGAACCAGCCGCTCACCGCCGTCGCCACCTATCTGAACGGCTGCCGCCGCCTGTTGGAGCGCGGCGGCGCGGTGGATTCGTCTGTGCTGCTCGATGGCATAGAGCGTGCCGTCGAGCAGGCCCTGCGGGCCGGGCAGATCATCCGCCGCCTGCGAGAATTCGTCTCGCGCGGAGAGACTGAGCGCCGCACGGAGCACCTGCCCAAGCTGATCGAGGAGGCGAGCGCCCTCGCACTGGTTGGCGCGCGGGAGAGCGGGGTGCGCGTCAGTTTCGCTTTCCAGCCGGATTCTGCGTTTGCCGTGGCGGATAAGGTGCAGGTGCAGCAGGTGCTGCTCAACCTCATCCGCAACGCCATGGAGGCGATGCAGGCCACGACGCGGCGGGACATGATTATCAGCACCGCCCCCTTTAACGACAGCCTGGTGCGCATTAGCGTTACCGACACCGGGAGTGGCATCGTGCCGGAGATATTGGCGCAATTGTTCCGGCCCTTCGTCACCACTAAATCGCACGGCATGGGCGTCGGGCTCTCGGTCTCGCGCACCATCATTGAGGCCCATGGCGGCCGGCTATGGGCCGAGCCCAACCCTGGTGGCGGCACCATCTTTGCCTTCACGCTGCCCAGCGTACCTGCGGAGGAAGCTCCGGATGCCGACTGATCCGGTCGTGCATGTCGTCGATGATGACGACGCCGTGCGCCACTCCTTGGCCTTCCTGCTCATGAGTTCCGGCTTCGCCGTGCGCACGTATGCCTCGGCGACGCTGTTTCTGGATGCCTTGGCGGCAGTGCAGCCCGGCTGCGTGGTCACGGATGTGCGCATGCCGGGCCTCTCGGGACTTGATTTGCAGCGCGAGCTGCTCAACCGCCGCATCGGCCTGCCCGTCATAGTCATGACCGGGCACGGGGACGTGCCGCTGGCCGTGGAGGCGATGAAGGCCGGCGCGGTCGATTTCATCGAGAAGCCGTTTTCGGACGCGAAGATGATCGCCGCCATCCAGACTGGGCTGGACCGTTACGCGCGGGATGCCCAGCGCACGGATGCGGCCAGCATGGTCGAAACCAAGCTGAGCTGCCTCACCCCGCGCGAGCGCGAGGTGCTGGATGGCTTGGTCACGGGCCTGCCCAACAAGACCATCGCCTATGATCTGAATATCAGCCCGCGCACGGTCGAGGTGCACCGCGCCAACCTCATGACCAAGATGGGGGCCGCCAATTTGCCCGAGCTGGTGCGCATGGTGCTGCTCTCCCGCACCTCCAATATATAAATACGCGCTGCCCACGCGCTTTTCGTCATCTTTTTGGAATGCCGCCACTTGGTTTGAGCTGAATCAAATCGTGATGGATGAATGTCTGTTAACCGGGAGGAAGGAGCGTTTTTTTAAGGGCCTTTGCTGTGCCCCGGGAGTTTTACGAAATGGCCCAAGGGCCGCCTCTGGTCATGGTTGTCGATGACGATGCGGCGGTTCGGGATGCCCTGCAATTCGTGTTGCGGCTTGAAGGGGTTGATGTGCGCACGCATGCCGATGGCCCTGCTTTGCTGGCAAATCTGGACCTGCCAGGGGCGGTTTGCCTGATTCTGAAAGAAAACCTGCCCGTGATGGGGGGCTGCGAGGTCTTGAGGCATGTGCGGGCGCGAAATCTTTCTCCGTGGACGATTCTGCTGACCGGGGCAGTGACACCAGCTTTGCGGATGCGGGCAGAGGAGGCCGGGGTATGGCTGATTCTGGAGAAGCCGATCATGGACAACCGGCTGGTGGACGCGGTGCTTGGTGTGCTGCGCAAGGGCGAACCGCCGGAACTACGTAAAACCCACTAGGGACAAACCGGATACCCAGCCTTGTCAGGTTTGGCTTAGATGCCGCCCATTCAGAAGTCGTGATGGGGAGCCGGATTGATGACAACAGCTTTTGCTTTGCGCCACGAAGACCGTTTTGCTCAGGTTCAGGCTGTCAACGCCTGGAAAATCCGGCCTACGGAGCTGCCGCCCGCGCGTGAGGCCTCGCCGGTGCAGCCGGTTTTGCATTTCGCGCAGGATACCGGCATTTTTGCCGAGGGCGATGAGGCGGTCAGCTTCTACAAGGTAGTAAGTGGCGTGGTCCGCAGCTGCAAATTCCAGAATGACGGGCGCCGGCATATCGACGCCTTTTACATGCCGGGTGACGTCTTCGGCTTTGAGGTCGGCGCCGAGCACGAGCTGTCAGCCGAGGCGGTGACCGGCTGTGCGGTGGTGGCCTATCCCCGCCGGGCGCTGGAAGCCCGTGCCGGTGAGGACGGTGCCGCGGCGCTGCAACTGTATAATTTCGCCATGCGCTCCCTGGCGCGGGCGCGGGCGCATTCGCAACTACTTGGCCGGGCCAGCGCCGCGCACAAGCTGGCGGCATTTCTGCTGGAGCTTTCCGCGAGCAAGCCGACCGGGGCGATCGACCTGGTGATGACCCGTCAGGACATTGCGGATTATCTTGGGCTTACGATCGAGACCGTATCGCGCACGCTTTCCTTGCTGGAACGCGAGGGCGTAATCCGCCTCCCCGCCGCGCGGCGGATTCTGGTGACGGACAGGGCGCATTTGCAATCGCTTTGTGAATAACGGCTCCCCCCTGTGGACGTTTGAAATGATATAATATATCATTTTAGCGTTCTGTGTGGGGAAGAGGTACATGAGGTATAGGGTTTCTTGTGTTGTGGCTATGCTGGCATTGTGCGGCGGGGCGGTGCATGCACAGCCTGTGCTGCGTGCCGTGGGTATAGAGAGCCAGTATGCCGATGTGATGGCGCAGATCGGTGGCCAATATGTACAGGTCTCGGCTATAGAGACTGACCCGAACACCGATCCGCATGAATTCGAGATTAGCCCGAAAGTGGCGCGCTCCCTCGCCAAGGCGGATGTTGTGGTGGAAAACGGGCTGGGCTACGATGCCTGGGCCGACCCGATGCTGAAAACCAGCGGCGCCCAGATTATTAATGCCCAGCGCGTGCTGGCCCTGCCGGATGCCACGCCCAACCCGCATCTCTGGTACAGCCCCAAAACCATGGCCGCTCTGGCTCCGGTCATCGCGCAAGCCTTCGCCGCGCGGGATGCCGCGCACGCAGCATATTACCAGAAAAACGAGAAGACTTTCATCGCCTCGCTCAAGCCTTGGGCTGACGCCATCGCGGCGCTGAAGGCGAAGAGTGCCGGGACGCCAGTGGCCGTCACCGAGCCTGTGGGGGACTATTTATTGCAGGCGGCGGGGCTGCGCATCGCCACGCCGTTCACGCTGGAAGCCTCAATTATGAACGGCACGGACCCGGCGCCGCAGGACGTGACGGCGGAGGAGGATTTGCTGACCCAGCGCAAGGTGAAGCTCTTCGTGTATAACCAGCAGGTTACAGATCCGCTGACACAGACCTTCCTGGGGTTGGCGAAGCAGAATCATATCCCCATTGTGGGGGTGTATGAGACGATGCCGCAGGGCTTCACCTATCAAGGCTGGATGCTGGCGGAGACTCAGGCGCTTGCCCGCGCGGCGCAGACAGGTCTGTCTACCGAGACGCTGGGGCACTGAAAATGGATGTTCTGGAGGTCGAGGGGCTGAGCGTGACGCTGGGCGGGCGGGCGGTGCTGCGGGATGTGGCATTCAGCCTCGCGCCGGGGATGTTCTGCGGGCTCATTGGCAGCAACGGCTCCGGCAAAACGACCTTGTTGCGCGCCATACTTGGGTTCCAGGCGGCGACGGGGCGCATCCAGCGCCAGGGCGCGGTGGGCTACGTGCCACAGAAAATCCAGCTTGATCCGGACATGCCGGTGCGCGCGCGGGATCTTGTGGCGCTGGGGTTGGACGGAAACCGGCTGGGCCTGCCTTGGCCTTCGAAAAAACGCCGCGACGCGGTGGAGGAAGCATTACGTGCCGTGGAGGCCGAGGGGTTTGCGGACCAACGCGTTGGCGAACTCTCCGGCGGGCAGCAGCAGCGTGTGCTGATCGCGCATGCGCTGGTGAGCAAGCCGGATTTACTGCTGCTGGACGAGCCTCTGGCGAATCTGGATTTACGCGCGGCGGCGGAGATCGTGGCGCTGCTGCGGCGGCTCTGCACGGCGCGGGGCGTGGCGGTGCTGCTCTCGGCCCATGACATGAACCCGCTGCTCGGTGCGGTAGACAGACTTGTCTACCTGGCCAATGGCCGCGCCGCCAGCGGCCGCGTGCAGGAGGTGGTGCGCCCGGAGGTGCTCTCGGCGCTGTGCGGCTACCATAGCGACGTCATTCGCGTGCATGACCGCGTGCTGGTGGTGGCGGGCGAGGGGAC
>JAQUAC010000166.1 GCA_028687415.1 Acidocella sp.
TCGTGTGGCGTCGAAGCTGGAGGTTGGTATCTGCTGGGTAAATTCCTGGTTCCTGCGCGATCTGCGCACCGCCTTTGGCGGTGCCAAGGCTTCGGGCATCGGCCGCGAAGGCGGTGTGCACTCGCTCGAATTCTACACTGAAATCACCAATGTCTGCGTCAAGCTGTAAGGCGGTCTTATGAGCCAGAGTAACGAAGTCTCAATTCAAAAGGCGGCTGATCAGCTGTTCCATGCGGGGCAGGATAAAACTCCCTGCACGCCGATCCGCACGCTACTGGCGGATGGCGATCTGGAAGCCGCCTACGCCGTGCAGGCGCTCAACACCAAGCGCGCTTTGGCTGCTGGCCGCCGCCTGGTTGGCCGCAAGATCGGCCTGACCTCGCTCGCGGTGCAGAAGCAGCTTGGCGTCAGCCAGCCGGATTACGGCATGCTGTTCGCCGACATGGCGCGCGGCGATGCCGAGGATATTTCGCTTTTGGATGTATTGCAGCCGAAAGTGGAGGCGGAGATCGCCTTCATCCTCGGGCGCGCTTTGCCGCACGAGCAGCTCACTGCGGCGGATCTTTTCCGCGCCATCGAATACGCTGCGCCCGCCATCGAGATCGTAGGCTCGCGCGTGGCGAACTGGGACATCCGCATCACTGACACCATCGCGGATAACGCCTCTTCCGGCCTTTACGTTCTTGGCTCACGTCCCGTTAAACTCTCTGACTTCGATCCGCGCCTGTGCGGCATGGTTATGGAAAAAGCCGGTGAGCCAGTCTCTGTCGGTGCCGGTGCCGCCTGCCTGGGCTCGCCGCTTAACGCCGCCCTGTGGCTGGCGAAAATCATGGCCAAGGTCGGCCAGCCGCTGAGTGCCGGCGATACCATTCTCTCCGGCGCGCTGGGGCCCATGGTGGCCGTGCAGCCAGGCGATGTGTTCGATGTCCGCATCGAAGGTCTTGGCGCCGTGCGCGCTGCTTTTTCCAAGGAGTAACCAATGGCCAAAATCAAATGCGCCATCATCGGCTCGGGCAATATCGGCACGGACCTGATGATTAAGATCATGCGAACCTCAAAAAACCTTGAAATGGGCGCGATGGTTGGCATCGACCCGAATTCAGATGGCCTCGCCCGCGCCGCGCGCCTGGGCGTGCCGGTCACGCATGAGGGCATCGAGGGCTTGCGCAAATTGCCAAACTATCGCGAGATCAAGGTGGTGTTTGACGCCACATCGGCAGGTGCGCATATCAAGAACAATGCAATCTTACAGCAGGATGGCAAGAAAGTTATCGACTTAACCCCGGCGGCAATTGGTCCCTTCACCATCCCGGCCATCAACGGCGACGCCAACATCAACGAACCGAACGTGAACATGGTGACTTGTGGGGGCCAGGCGACCATCCCCATGGTCTATGCCGTGAAGCGCGCGGTTGAGCGCGTGGTTTACGGTGAGATCGTCGCCTCCATCTCGTCCAAATCCGCTGGCCCCGGAACCCGCGCGAATATAGACGAGTTCACCGAGACGACCTCGAAAGCCATCGAGGTTCTGGGTGGCGCCGAGCGCGGTAAAGCCATCATCATTCTCAATCCTGCCGAACCGCCACTGATCATGCGCGACACGGTATTCACCCTCAGCCAGGGCGGCTCACGCGAGGCAATTGAGGCATCCATTCTCGAAATGGAAGCCGCAGTGAAAAAATACGTGCCCGGGTATCGCCTGAAGCAGAAAGTGCAGTTCGAAAATATCGGTGACAATGCGCCGGTGCGCATTCCCGGGATCGGTTTCGTGTCCGGTTTGAAAACCACCATCCTACTGGAAGTGGAGGGGGCGGCGCATTATCTGCCCGCCTATGCCGGCAATCTCGACATCATGACCTCCGCCGCCCTGGTCACCGCCGACCATTGGGCCGCGCGCGAACTCATCAAGGAGGCTGCATAAATGGCCCGCCCGAACCCGAACAAGCTCTATGTGCAGGACGTTACCTTGCGCGACGGTATGCACTCCATCCGTCACCAATATTCGTTGGAGAGCGTCACTGCCATCGCCCGCGCGCTGGACTCCGCCAAGGTTGACGCCATCGAGGTCAGCCATGGTGATGGCATTACCGGCTCCACCTTCAATTACGGCTTTGGCGCGCATGACGATGCGGAATGGATTGCCGCTGTTGCATCCGTGTGCAAGTACTCCGTCGTTACGGTGCTGCTGCTGCCCGGCATTGGCACCGTGCATGATCTGAAGCGCGTCTACGATGCCGGCGCGCGCTCCGTGCGTGTCGCCACCCATTGCACCGAGGCTGACGTGTCGCGCCAGCATATTGAGGCCGCGCGCAAGCTTGGTATGGATACGGTTGGCTTCCTGATGATGGCCCACATGGCCCCGGTGGAAAAACTGGTGGAGCAGGGCAGGCTGATGGAAAGTTATGGCGCCGAATGCGTCTATGTGACCGACTCCGCTGGTGCCTTGCTGCCGGAGCAATATGCCGAGCGCGTGAAGGCAATGCGTGAGGCGCTGAAGCCGGAGACGGAAATCGGCGTGCACACACACCATAACCTAACGCTTGGTGTTGCTAACGCCGTGGCTGGTATCCGCGCCGGTGCCGTGCGTGTGGATGCCTCCCTCGCCGGCATGGGCGCTGGTGCAGGCAACGCGCCGCTGGAAGCGCTCATCGCCGTGCTGGACCGTGAAGGCATAGAGACAGGCTGTGATCTCTTTAAACTGATGGATGCCGCAGACGACCTCGTGCGCCCCTTGCAGGATCGCCCTGTACGTGTGGACCGCGAGAGTCTCTCGCTTGGCTATGCGGGCGTGTATTCTTCCTTCCTGCGCCACGCGGAAAACGCCGCCAAGACGTACGGTGTGGACACGCGCGACATCCTGACCGAACTCGGTAAGCGCCGCATGGTCGGCGGGCAGGAGGACATGATCATCGACGTCGCCTTGGACATTCTCAAGCATCGTGAGGCCGCGGCATGACCAATCTTTCGGAGTTAGCCATGCAGCTGGATGAGGCAGCGCGCACCGCCACCGCTGTGCCGCAGCTGACTGACACCTATCCCAATCTGAGCGTGGCCGATGCCTATGCCATCCAAACCATGTCTGTTGCCCGCCGCTGGGCGCGTGGTGAGCGCCGGGTTGGGTATAAAATGGGACTCACCTCGCGTGCCAAGATGCAGCAGATGGGTGTCTCTGAGGTTATATGGGGCCGCCTGACCGATGCCATGCGGCTGGAGGAAGGTGGTGAACTGCATCATGCCCGCTACACGCATCCGCGTGTGGAGCCTGAAATTGCCTACATCATTGGCAAAAAGCTGGCGGGCAATGTCTCGCTGGCAGAAGCGCTGGGTGCTGTTGAAGCGGTTGCCCCGGCAATGGAAATCATCGACAGCCGCTACAAGAATTTTAAATTCGCCCTAGCTGATGTAATCGCCGACAACTCGTCTTCCTCGGGGTTTTACCTTGGGCAATGGGCCAAGCCCTGCACCGATGTCTCGAATCTCGGGATCATCATGGAGCTGAATGGCCGCCCGGTGCAGATAGGGTCTTCCGCCGCCATTCTAGGCAACCCGATCCGCTCCCTGGTCTCTGCCGCGCGGCTGGTTGCCAGTGTGGGCGAGAGTCTGGAGCCTGGCGACATTGTCCTGGCTGGAGGTGCTACCGCGGCGCACGCCCTGACACCGGGTGATTTTGTCCGCACGACGTTCCAGACGCTGGGCGCGGTGTCGTTCAACGTTGTTGCTTGAAGGGAGGCTGTTATGCCGATCGTGGAAATTACCCTCATTGAAGGCCGCAGCTTTGAGATGAAAGAAAAATTGGTGAAGGAAGTCACCCAGGCGGTGGTCTCCTCCATCGGCGCCCAGCGCGAGGCTGTGCGCGTCATTCTGCGTGAGGTTCCGCCCTGGCATTTCGCGGCGGGCGGAGAATTGAAGGGCAGGCCGCCGGAGATCGGAACGTGAATCCAGAAATAGGCAAGTCCATAGACGCTGGCGGCATTGTCACCAACTACCACGATCAGGGTGAGGGCGCTCCGGCAGTGCTCATCCACGGCTCAGGTCCAGGTGTTTCCGCCTGGGCCAATTGGCGGGTGAATCTCGGGCCGCTCGCGGAGCATAGGCGTGTCATCGCCCCTGACATGGTGGGCTTCGGCTTCACCGAGCGGCCCGACAATGCCGTGTACGGCAAGGCGCTGTGGCTCAAGCATCTGGTGGATTTTCTGGACGCGTTGAAGCTCGAAACCGTCGATCTGGTGGGCAATTCCTTTGGCGGCGGCTTGGCGCTTGCCTTCGCCATTGGCTACCCGCGGCGTGTGCGCCGTCTAGTGCTCATGGGCAGTGTCGGGCTATCCTTCCCCATTACGCCGGAGCTGGACGCCATCTGGGGCTATCAGCCATCATTGCATAATATGCGTGCTCTGCTGGATGTTTTCGCTTTCGACCGCGCGCTGGTGAATGACGAGCTGGCCGAGTTGCGCTATCAGGCAAGCATTCGCCCGGGCTTTCAGGAGAGCTTCTCCGCTATGTTCCCGGCCCCACGCCAAGCGGGTGTGGACGGTCTGGCCTCCACCGAAGCCGATGTCGCGGCGCTGCCGCATGAGGCGCTGGTCATCCACGGGCGCGAGGACCGTGTAATTCCGCCCGAGGTCAGCCAGCGCTTGTTCGCGCTCATTCCGCGGGCGGAGTTGCATATGTTCGGTCAGTGCGGGCATTGGACTCAGATTGAGCACGCCGCCCGCTTCAACCGTCTGGTTGGAAACTTCCTGGACGGCGCTTAGCTCTTTTGCGCGGCGTCGAGCTGGTCAAACGCCTCCAGCGCCTGCGCCGCGTACATTACGCTGGGGCCGGCGCCCATATAGATCGCCATGCCCATGGTCTCCAGCACTTCCTCGCGCGTGGCGCCATACTTGGCCGCCGCCTCGGCATGGTAGGCGATGCACGGCGCGCAGCGCGTAGCCACGCCCAAAGCCAGGGCGATCAGCTCTTTGCTCTTCTTGTCCAGCGCGGTGCCGCTCATGGCGCCTTGCGCGAGAGCTGAGAAGCCCTTCATCACATCCGGCGCGCCCTGGCGCAGCGTCTTCACGCCGCCATTCATGTTCTCGATAAGCTGTAACCAGTCCTGCATCATAACAAGTTTCTCCTTGTGAAAAGCAAAATCAGCCGCGAATGACCGGTAGCCCGGCCTGTGCCCAGGCCGCGATGCCGCCCGCCAGATGCCCCGCCACCGGCACCCCGGCCTTGGCGCAAATCTCAGCGGCCGTGCGCGAGCGCTTGCCAGCCGCGCAGTGGAGTACTACCTGGCCTTTCGGCAGGGCGGCGGGGTCGAAGCTGGAGAGTGGCAGCAGCGTTGCGCCCTCAATCCGCATGGCGGCGAATTCGTTCGGCTCGCGCACATCCACCAGCACCACCTCCTGCTTAGCCAGCGCATCGCGCAGCTCCGCCGGGGAGATATCGCGCAAATCGGTCGTCTTTTTGCTAAAGAACATGGCTCAGCCTTTCGTGTCGGTGGAGGGGGCGCAATAGAGTTCGAATAGTATCTCCAGAACCCGCCGCGCGGACTGACTGGAGATACCGTACCAGATGGTCTGCGCCTCGCGCCGTGCCGCCACCAGCC
>JAQUAC010000167.1 GCA_028687415.1 Acidocella sp.
CATGCCGACCATTCAGGGGCGGTGCCGGCGCTGGCCGCCGCCACCGGGGCGCCGGTATACGGGCATGGGGGCAAGCTGGCGCCGGATGTGCGGCTGGAGGATGGCGCGGAAGTCGCGGGGCTCACGGCGCTGTATACGCCGGGGCATGCGGCGGATCATTTGTGCTACGAATACAGGCTGGCCGATGGCCGCAAGATTCTGTTCAGCGGCGACCATGTGATGTCCTGGTCATCCTCCATCGTGAACCCGCCGGATGGCGATATGGGGGCGTATTACCGCTCCCTGGAGGCGCTGCTGGGGCGGGATGACGAGATTTACCTGAGCGGCCATGGCCCGATGCTGGAGCAGCCGTTGACGCTGGTGACGGAGATGCTGGCGCACCGGAAATTCCGGGAGCGGACGATTCTGGACGAGTTGCGAGGGCGGCATTGGGCCGTGGCCCCGCTGGCGGCGAAACTCTACAACAAGGCCGATGCCTTCCTGAAAATCGCGGCGCAGCGCAACGTGCTGGCGCATATGCTGAAGCTGAAGGATGAGGGCGTGGTGGCGGAACACGCGCCGGATACCGAGCCACACCCGGACACGCTGGCCGTCTCCGGCCCGCCCCCAGGCGTGCCGGATGAGGGCGGGGCACAGGCGGCGATGATCTATAGGGATGCGCTACGGCGGTTTGGACTTAGGTGAGGGGCGGGCTGCGGAGCTGA
The DNA here is from genome assembly GCA_028687415.1 of Acidocella sp. Lineage (GTDB taxonomy): Bacteria > Pseudomonadota > Alphaproteobacteria > Acetobacterales > Acetobacteraceae > Acidocella. The sequence goes on from JAQUAC010000167.1 coordinate 705, forward strand.
AAGTGGTTGTGTTCAGCGCCCGCAGGATGGTGGCTTTGGGCGCGGTATATGGAGTCGCTTAACTTCTGAGTTATGCGACAACCTCGGTCGACTCATGGTAAATGCTCCTTAAAGCGGTTTTGACTTGGTGCCACTCTATCTCAGTGTTCATACTGCCACTATGACCGAAACGATTGTTGCCACCAAAGAACGCCCCGATCTCGCGCGGATCACCGGCATGTGGCGGTGGGAAGCATTTTTCAAAGATCAGAATCTGGATGATATTCTTAAGCTCGACAGCGAATGCGCAACCAGCCCTGACTTGCTGCCAACAGTCCTTGTCCTGCTTAATGACCAACGCCCGACGGGCATGGTGACGCTTTGTTTGGACGACCTCGACGGCCGGCCTGAGCTTAATCCTTGGTTGGCTGGCCTCTATGTCAATCCCGCAGACCGCAGCAATGGATATGGGCAGTGTTTGGTCAGAGAACTGGAAGCATTCGCATCAAAAGCGGGTATCAAGCGCCTCTCACTATACACGCTAAACGCGGCGAATTTTTATGCGATGGCAGGCTGGAACACTTTTGAAACCTTCGAGCATGAAGGCAAGGTCTATTCCATCATGCAAAAGAAAATTGGCTAAAAAACCACAATATTGCACCGGATAATTTTTCAACCAAAGTGACGAAAGACAAGGTCGGTGGGGTCTTGCTTCGCGGCTTGATCATCTAAAACCGCTCCCATCCGTTCAGCCAGTCTGCATGATCGTTTATTGTCTGGGTCAATATAACTGACCAGGGTACTCAGTCGTCTGTCATGTCTTGCCCAATCACGAAGAGCGGAAGCGGCCTCGAAAGCAAACCCCTTTCCCTCAGCTTCAGGAAATACGAGCCACCCCAATTCCTGCTCAGGAAAGAGCGGTCCGGCATTGATGCCAACCTGGCCGAGGCACGCGCCGGTTTCCCGATGTTCCATCATCAATGCCCCATATCCGAACAGATCCCACTGTGCATGGTCGGCACAGAACATGCCCCAAGCCACCGCTGTGGCAAATGGTCCTCCCATGTATTTTGCCCGATCCGAGAGCATCAGGGCTGAATACGGCCTCCAGTCATCAATGGTCATCGGGCGGAGCAACAGCCGTAGGGTTATGATGGTGGGAATCTCGGTCATTTGGGTGGCGTCGAACATTCCATACTTTGATCTGCTTCTACACCGGAAGATCGGCGAAAGTCTTCGGAGCCGTTCAGGCAATAATCCTCGCATCCATGTCGCACAACTTGTAAAACTCACGACAAGATCGCTTGTCCTACAACAGCCTTGATCGGCCATGGTTTTGCTCGTCGCGCATCTTTGTTGCAAATTTTAAAATATGTGCGGCAATATCCTGCGACACCTCAATGCCCTATGGGAAGCAACGACTTCTCTTGTGTAAGCCATACCCGCCCTTGAGTGCCGGAGGCTCCGCCTCACCCAATCAGCGCTTCGGCGCAGGCGTCGAGAATGGCGGCGGTGTCGATCTCATATTCTTGATACAGGCTGGAGACATCGCCGGACTGGCCGAAGCGGTCCGGGCCTAGCGCCATCACGCGCTGGCCGCGTACCGCACCCAGCCAGGCATGGGCGGCGGGGTGGCCGTCCAGCACTGAGACAATGGCGGCGCCGGGGGCGAGGGGGGCGAGAATGTCCTCGATATGTGAGCCAGCCTTGTGCCCCAGGCGGCGGTTGCGCTGGGCCTCGCGCCAGCCGGCGTAGAGCCGGTCCGGGCTGGTGATGGCGAGCAGCCCTGCCTCCGGTACATCTTCCCGCAATATGGCGAAGGCTTTTTCCGCCTCGCCAGCCACCGGGCCCTGATAGGCGATGGCGATGCTGGCGCCGGGGGCGGGCGGTGTCACCCAATGGCCGCCAGCGATGACGTGTTCCGCGTTCAACGGGCGTTCCGGCTGCGGCAAAGCGAGGTTGGAGAGGCGGAGCCAGACGGCGGACCCGTCGGGCTTCTGCATGTGCGTGAAGGCGTGGTGCAGCAGGATGCGCAGCTCGTCGCAATAAGCGGGCTCGAAGCTGGCCAGGCGGTCTTGCACAATGGCGAGCAGCGGGGTGTTGGTGGCTTGGTGCTGCCCGCCCTCTGGCGCCAAAGTGATGCCGGAGGGGGTGGAGATGAGCAGAAAACGGGCGTCCTGATAGCAGGCGTAGAACAGCGCGTCGTGCCCGCGATTCACGAAGGGGTCGTACACGGTGCCCACCGGCAGCAGCCTTGCGCCGTAAAGGTCGTGGCTCAGCCCCGCCGCGCCCAGGAGCAGGAAGAGATTCTGCTCGGCGATGCCAAGCTCGATATGCTGGCCGTCCGGGCTGGTGCCCCAGCGCTGGGCGCTGGGGATTTTGCCGTTGCGGAACATGTCCTCACGCGTGTGGCGGTCGAACACGCCGCGCCGGTTGATCCAGGGGCCGAGATTGGTGGAAACGGCGACATCTGGGCTGGTGGTGACGATGTGGCGGGAGAGTTCCGCGTACTCGCCCTGGGCGCGGCCGATCTCGGAGAGGATCTCGCCAAAGCCCGATTGCGTGCTCATGCGCCGCCCGGTGATGCGCGGTTGAGGCAGCGTGGCGGGGATGGGGATTTCGGCTGCTGGCAGGCGGCGGCCATTGGCGGTGAGCGGCGTGGCGAAGGGGGCGGAATGCACGAATGCCTCTACGCGGTGCGGTGCGGGCAGGCCCTCGAACTTGTCCCACTCATGGCCGGGGCGGATGTTGTTGGCGGCGCGGAAGGCATTCATCTGCTCCGTCGTCATCATGCCGGCGTGGTTGTCCTTATGCCCGGCAAAAGGCAGGCCCATGCCTTTGATGGTGTAGGCGAGAAACAGCGTCGGCTGGTCGCTTTGCGCGGCGGTGGAGAAGGCTTCCGTCAGCGAGCCGAGATCGTGCCCGGCGAGGTTGGTCATCAGCGCCGCCAGCTCGGTGTCGGTGAGGGGGTCGACGATGGCGCGGATGCCGCGGCTCTTGCGTAGATCGGTGAGAATGGCCTCGCGCCACGCGGCGCCGCCCTGGAAGGTGAGGGCCGAGTAGGCGGAGTTGGGGCAATCGTCGATCCAGCCGCGCAGGGCACCGCCGCCGGGGCGGGCGAAGGCGTTCTCCAGCTGGCGGCCGTATTTCAGCGTGGTCACGCGCCAGCCCATGTCGCGGAACAGCCCCTCGAACCGGCCGAAGAGGCGGTCCGGCACCACGGAATCCAGGCTCTGGCGGTTGTAGTCCACTACCCACCAGACATCGCGCACATCGTGCTTCCAGCCCTCCAGCAGGGCCTCGTAGATGTTGCCTTCATCCAGCTCGGCATCTCCGGCGATGGCGATGTTGCGGGCGCGGGGGCGGGCGGGGTCACCGAGACGGTGAGCCTCGACGTAATCCTGGATGAGCGAGGAGAAGCTGGTCAGTGCCACGCCGAGGCCGACGGAGCCGGTGGAGAAATCGATCTCGGGGCCGTCCTTGGCGCGGGAGGGATAGGCCTGGGCACCGCCAAGCTGGCGCAGGCCTTGCAGTTTCTCCACGCTCTGGCGGCCCAGCAGGTAATTGATGGCGTGCAGCACCGGCCCGGCATGCGGTTTCACCGCCACGCGGTCCTGGGGGCGCAGTGCATCGAAATACAGCGCGGTCATTATGGAAGCGACTGAGGCGCAGGAGGCTTGGTGGCCGCCAACCTTCATGCCGTCCGGGTTAGGGCGGATATGGTTGGCGTGGTGGATCATCCACGAGGCGAGCCAGACGAGCTTGCGCTCAATGGCTGCCAGCGTTTCCAGTTTCCCCAAGCCTTGCCCGATCGGCCGTATCTCGTTCATGCGCCGAGATTAGAGCAAAGCCGGCGGCATGGAAATCGCTTCCCATGCCGCCGTGAAGGCTATTGGGCGAGGCCGCCGGCAATGATGCCGGCAATGATGCCGCTGGTAATGGCGATGAGCATGAACTGGTTGCCGTCCTGCACCCATTCATAGCCCGGTGGCGGGCGGTGCAGATGGTGCCCCTGCCAATCCTGCACCACATCGCGGTGGCCGTTGAAGTGGTCGCCCCGGCGCCAGCCATTGTTCCAGTCATTGTCCCGGTGGCCGTTGTTCCAATCATTGCCCTGGTGGCCGTTTGGGCCCGGGCCCATGCCGCCCTGCATGTGACCATTATTGCCTTGTGGGCCGCCCTGCATGTGGCCGTTATTACCTTGTGGGCCATTTGGCATGTAGCCGTTATTGCCCTGAGGGCCGCCTTGCATGTGGCCGCCCTGCTCGTAGTTGTTGCCGTGCTGCTGGCCGCCGTAACCGCCGGGGGATTGCTGTGCCTTGGCCAGCGGGCTGGCGAGCAGCATCACGGCCGTGCCGATGGCGGTGGCGTTGCGTAATATGGATTTCATGTGGTTATTCCTCGAGTAACTTGTTCAGGGTGCCCAGACGCGGACGATGAAGCCGCCGGGGCTGAGGAGCAGGAAGTTCGGGCCGTCTTGTACCCAGACGGTGCCAGGCGCCGGTGGCGGTAGATGATAGCGCCGCCAGTGATGCACGATGTGCTGGTGGCCGCGATAATAATCGCCTTGGTGCCAGTAATGCGGGGGCGGCGGCCTGGGTGGGTAAGGCTGTGCCTGCGCCGCGGTGGTGGCGAGAGCGAGCACCACGCCAGCAAAGAGCGGGGATTTAAAGCCTCGCATGAAGAGTCTCCTTTCCTTACTCTTAATACTGCACCGGCAAAGGTGGCAAAATCATGCTGGCGCGGTTTGTGGTTGTAAGGAATGATCTCATGGCGTGTGCAGGCGATGCCTGGTTTGCTGAACGCTTGGTTACATTTCGTCAACGCATTGCGTTTTTGCAAAGCATCTAACTTATAGTTATAGTTT
>JAQUAC010000168.1 GCA_028687415.1 Acidocella sp.
TTCCGATCTCAAGGCGGGCGACGCCGAGCTGGCTGTCGCGCAGGAAGGAGATGGAGTCGTAGTCCCGGCCCAGCATGATGAGCATGGCTTGCAGATCGGCCTCTGTGCTGCGCTGGCGGGCACTGCCGAGGCGATGGTGGAAAATCTTGTGAGAGAGATCGTCCAGCTCGGCGCGCAGGCGCTCCAGCGCGTCCGCCTGGCGGTCCACTATGGCTTCCAGCAGTCCGGCGAAAAGGGCGGCGGAGGCGGAATCGGCCAAGATATGTGGCTGGGTGGGGAATTGGTTGAAGACGATGCTGGGGGCGAAGCGCAAGGTAATGAGCAGCGCCGGTGAGAGCACGAAGCCGCAGACGCTGGCATCGAGAATGTTCTCGATGTGGGTGACGATGGGCAGGGATAGGGTGAGGACGGGGCCGTCCGACGCGAGGCGGGATGAACTCTCGATCTCGGTGAGGTCGGCCAGAGTGGGCAAAGAGAGGCCGGTCTGGCGCGCGACGAAGGCATACTCCTCGGCGGATGGGCTTTCGAGGTCGAACCACACGGCACGTGAGAAGTCAGCCGGGGCGAGAGGGACCAGCCGGCCAGTTTCGCAGGCATAGGCTTTCAGCATTCAGCTCCCCAAAATGTCCAACCGCAATGAAGGAATACCAGGGCGGGGAGGTTTGACAAGGCGCGAAGATGAGGCGTCAGGCAGGAGAAGCGTGTTGCTGGGGTATGAAATAATGGATAACAAGAAAAATAGAGCTTGGTCAGATTATTATTCAGTTCATTTAAGCCGCATCGGTTATGCGCCAGATGACATCCAAAACCAGGATTTCGGACATAGCGGCTAAGTCTCAGGATTATCTGGGCAAAACCACACCGGTGACGTGGAGGAAATAGGCTCTGGGCGAAGCTGTTCGGCCTGGGTGCAGGTGGTCTCATGCCAGGCCCATTGCGGGTCGTAATGCGGGTTGGGCGTGCCTCAGGCCGTGGCGGCCACGCCGGCCTCTTGCCGGAGCAGTGCCATCAGCCCTGAAAATGCCTCGTCTAGCGTCTTGCCGCTGGTGTTGAAGGCAAAATCCGCCTTGGCATAGAAGCCAGCGCGGCTTTCCAGCGTCAGGCGGATATCGTCGATGCCGTTGCGGTTGCCTGGCATCAGCCGTTGGTCGCCTTGTGCCAGCACGCGGTTGAAATGGTCCTTCGGCTCGGCTTGCAGCCACACGGTCAGGCAGTTGTTCAGCAGCAGGTCGAAGGTCGAGGTATCCCCCACCAGCCCGCCGGCGGTGGCGATGACGCAGCAGCGGTGGTTCTGCAACACCTCCTCCAGTGCCTGGCGCTCATAACGCCGGTAGGCATTGGAGCCGTATAGGGCCTGAATTTCCACCGGGGCACAGCCTGCCAGCCGGGTGATCTCCGAGCGCAGCTCTACAAACGGGCGGCCCAGCTCGGCTGCCACCATCTGCCCGAGCGTGGATTTGCCCGCCCCGCGCAGGCCGACAAAGGCGATGCGGTCTTGCCGGTGTTGCGCTGCCGGCGTGCCGCCGAACATATCCGTGAGCACGCGGTGGGCACGCACCAGCTCCGGCGCCTCGCGCCCATGCAGCAGGCGACGGATCATCAGCCATTCAGGTGTGGCGGTGGTCTCGTCGCCCAACAGCTCTGCCAGCGAGCAGTCCAACGCGTGGGCCACCTGTTGCAGCACCAGGATGGACACATTCCCTGTGCCGGATTCGAGATTGGCGAGATGCCGTTCGGAGACTTCGGCTTCTTCGGCCAGAATGCGGCGGGTCATTCCCCTGCGGGCGCGCAGCAGCTTTACGCGCTGGCCGAGGCCGGGGAGTAGGGGGTCATTTTCGGGGGGCGTCATGTCGTATCAAGCATTCAATTCGGAAGCCATCAGGGCCGGATAGCATTTTTTTGCGTGGCTCAAAAGAGAGTCTGAATAGCTTCTTGTACTATATTGCATAAAATTACAGAATTACCGCCTGTTCTGGCGCTGGTCAGCCTTACGCGCGGGGCATTCCGGGCGGGCCTTGCGGGGGCAATGGGCCGGTGCCATGTCTCGGTTTATGACAAATATACATGATCCGGTCGGCTGGCATGGCACGACCATTCTCTCCGTCCGGCGCGGCAACCAGGTGGTGGTGGCCGGCGATGGCCAGGTAAGCCTCGGCAATACAGTGGTTAAGGGTAATGCGCGCAAGGTGCGGCGCATCGGCAATGGCAACGTCATAACTGGCTTCGCGGGCGCCACGGCGGATGCCTTCACGCTGCTGGAGCGGCTGGAGGCGAAGCTGGAGCGCTTCCCCAACCAGTTGGAGCGCGCCTGTGTGGAACTGGCCAAGGATTGGCGGATGGACCGCTATCTGCGCCGCTTGGAGGCGATGCTGATCGTCGCCGACAAGGACCACGGCTACACCCTGACCGGCAATGGCGACGTGCTGGAACCAAGCGACGGCATCATCGCCATCGGCTCCGGCGGCAATTACGCCCTCTCCGCCGCCCGCGCGCTGATGACGGTGCCGGATCTGACGGCTGAGGAAATCGCCCGCCGGGCGATGAAGATCGCCGCCGACATCTGCATCTACACCAACGAAAACCTGATTGTAGAAACGGTATAATGGAAACTCCTGTATATTCCCCCCGTGAGATTGTTTCTGAGCTGGATCGCTTCATCATCGGCCAGAACGACGCCAAGCGCGCCGTAGCCATAGCGCTGCGCAACCGCTGGCGCCGGCTGCAACTGCCCGAGGACATGCGCGACGAGGTGGTGCCGAAAAACATTCTGATGATCGGGCCGACCGGCTGCGGCAAGACCGAGATCGCCCGCCGCCTAGCCAAGCTAGCGCAGGCGCCGTTCATCAAGGTGGAAGCGACGAAATTCACTGAGGTCGGCTATGTCGGCCGTGATGTGGAGAGCATTGTGCGAGATCTGGTGGAAGCCAGCATCACCATGCTGCGCGAGCAGAGCCGCAAGGGGGTGGAGGCCAAGGCCGAACTCGCCGCCGAGGAGCGGATTATCACCGCGCTGGTGGGTGAGGGGGCTTCCGCCGATACGCGGGTGAAGTTCCGCCGCATGCTCCGTGCCGGTGAACTTGAGGATAAGGAAATTGAGGTTGCCGTAGGCGAGACGCAAGGCGCGCCGATCGGCATGATCGACATGCCAAACATGCCGCAGGGTGGGGCGATCAACCTTGGCGACATGATGAAGGGCATGTTCGGCCGCCCGGCGCAGAAGCGCAAAATGCATGTACCCGACGCGCGCCGAGCGCTGGAGCGCGAGGAAGCCGATAGGCTGCTGGACACGGAGGCCCTGACCAAGGACGCGGTGCGCCATGCTGAGCAGAATGGCATCGTGTTCCTCGACGAGATCGACAAGATATGCGCCAAGACCGAGGGTGGATTCCGCGGCGGGGATGTCTCGCGTGAAGGCGTGCAGCGCGATTTGCTGCCGCTGATCGAGGGCACCACCGTCTCCACCAAATACGGGCCGATCAAGACCGACTACATCCTGTTCATCGCCTCTGGCGCCTTCCATGTCGCCAAGCCGTCTGATCTGCTGCCGGAATTGCAGGGACGTCTGCCGATTCGCGTGGAGCTGTCCTCGCTCAGCCGTGAGGATTTCAACCGCATCCTCACCGAGCCCGAGCACTCGCTGCTGAAGCAGTACATTGCATTGCTGGGCACGGAGAGCGTGAAGCTGGAGTTCACCGACGACGCCGTGGATGCACTGGCCTCGCTGGCCTTCGACATCAACGACCGGGTGGAGAATATCGGGGCGCGGCGTCTGGCGACCGTGATTGAAAAGCTGCTGGAAGAGATCAGTTTCACCGCCACGGACCGCGCTGGTGAGACGCTGGTGGTGGATGCGGAGTACGTGAACGACCGTGTGGCGCCGCTGGCGTCGAAAGGCGATCTCTCCCGCTTCATCCTCTAGCCGAGCCTCATGGCAGGCGATTCAACCCTCACGGCTTTATGGCTTTGAGCAGGAGCGAAAACTTCGCTAAAGCCGTGGGTATGAAAAATCGTTTAGCTGGTGGGCTGACGGCTCTGGTGGCGCTATCAGCCTTGGGCATTGCGTATTTCGCGCAGTATGTACTGCTGCTCACCCCCTGTGAGCTGTGCTTGTGGGAGCGCTGGCCTTACCGCGTCGTGGCTCTGCTGGGCGTGGTGGCGGCGCTGGCAAGGCCAAAAACCACGCGGATGGTGCTGGGGTTGGCGGGGTTGGTGATGCTGGGGGATGTCGCGATCGCGGCACTGCATGTGGGGGTGGAGTTTGACTGGTGGAACTCGCCTCTGCCGGAATGCAACGGGGCGTTGACCCCCGGCGCGCCGCTGCCGATGATCCCCGCCACACCATGTGACAGACCGGTCTACCTCATTCACATGCTGCCCATTTCCATGGCGCAGATGGATTTTGTCGCTGCCCTGCTGTTTGCGGTGGCGTTGCTGGTTTATGCTGTGGGCAAGCAAAGGCGGTTCAGATGAGCGAAGATATCAAGAAATTCATCCGTGTCGACCATGCCGGCGAATACGGCGCGGCGCGGATTTATGCCGGGCAGCTGGCGGTGCTGGGGCGCGGGCCGCACGGGCCGCAACTGGAGCACATGAAGGCGCAGGAGCAGGTGCACCTGGAGACTTTCGCCGAGATGATCGGCGAACGCCGCGTGCGCCCGACGGCGATGCTGCCGTTCTGGCATGTGGCCGGCTTCGCGCTGGGCGCGGTCACGGCGGCGCTGGGGCCGAAGGCGGCCATGGCCTGCACCGTGGCGGTGGAAGAGACCATCGACGCGCATTACGCCGCCCAGCGCGACACGCTAAGCGAAGATGAGGCGGATCTACGCGACACGATCGAGATCTTCCGGCTGGAAGAAGTTGAGCACCGGGACATCGGCTTGGCCAACGGCGCCGAGCAGGCTCCGGCTTATAAGTTGCTATCCGGACTCATCCGCGCCGGGTGCAAGGCGGCGATCAAGCTGAGTGAGGTCGTTTAACCACTAAAACGCGCCAGCGGGATTGTCCTTTTTCTCTGGCTGAGGGTAGGGAGCAAGCATGTCCGCCCCCCTTACTGCCCAGCCCCATGATGGTCTAAACGGATTCGCCCGCCACAAGGCCATGTTTGCCGTGGCGCTGGCGGTGCTGCTCTCGGTGCTGGACTACGCCGTGGTGAATGTCGCGCTGCCGTCCATTGCGCGGGATATCCATACTTCCGACTCCGCCTCCATCTGGGTGGTGAACGCCTATCAGCTCGCCAGCGTGATCTCCTTGCTGCCCGTGGCGGCCATGGGGGACAGGGTGGGGCATGCGCGCATGTGCCGCATCGGGCTGGCGCTGTTCGTCATTGCCTCGTTGCTCTGCGCGGTTTCACGCACTTTGCCGGAATTGGCGGTGGCGCGGGCGCTGCAGGGGTTTGGCGGTGCCTGCATCATGGGCGTGAACGCGGCGCTGGTGCGTTATATCTATCCGGCGAAGATGCTGGGACGGGGCATCGCGCTGAACGGGCTGGTGGTGGCGCTGGGTGTGGCGCTGGGGCCGACGGTG
>JAQUAC010000169.1 GCA_028687415.1 Acidocella sp.
TCAAGCCGCCGAGCCCGGCTCCTATCAGGCCGCCCACGCCCGCCGCGACCACCGCCGGTATCGCGCCGCCCACTCCCGCCAGCGTCAGCCAGCCCAGCGAGGCGAGAACCGGCGCGGGGAAAACTTCCGCCTCCAGCCTGGACATGCGCGAGAAGAATGTCTCCCTCGGCACGCCCGGATCATCCTCAACCTCCCGCACCTGCTGGTAACGGTGCCCCAACGCACCTTCCAAGTTTTTTTCCGAGGTCAACACTGAGAACGCAGCCCGGTCAAACCCCTGCGTTTCCAGTTCAAACACGGCCCGCTCCAGCGCTTCCGCATCGTCAAAAGCCGCGACAACTTCCCGGATGGCGTTCGGCATATTCATTTCCCTTCATACCACGTCGTTACGTTGGTTCGCGCATGAGCGTACCGCCAAGCCCGCCACCTGGGAATGCCCCTCATTTGACAACCCCGCCCGCCGCGCTAAGCTCCCGGCCATGACCACCGCGTCCGCCATTTTTACCTGGTATTATTTTACGCAGCCACACCGGCTGACGGAAAAACGGGCGCGCGCGAGTTAACCATCGCAAAACCACCCCGCAAACCGTCAGCCAGGCTGGCGGTTTTTTTATGCCGCCAGCATACACGGCCCCAAACAGGAACACGCCCCATGCTGGACACCACCGACGATATAAGAACCCTGAAAACCACCCCCCTGGCCACCCCGGCGGAGCTGTGCGCCGCCATCCCCCGCACGGCGGAGATGGCCGCCTGCGTCGCCCAATCCCGCCGTGCCGTGCACAACATCCTGCACGGGCAGGATGACCGGCTGCTGGTCGTCATCGGCCCCTGCTCCATCCACGACCCCGCAGCCGCGCTGGATTACGCCGACCGCCTGGCCGCGCAGCGCGCCCGCCTTGGCGATGCGCTGGAAATCGTCATGCGCGTGTATTTCGAGAAGCCCCGCACCACCATCGGCTGGAAGGGCCTCATCAACGACCCCCACCTCAACGGCAGTTGTGAAATCGCCGAGGGCCTGCGCATCGCCCGCACCCTTGTGGCCGACATCAACGCCCGCGGCGTACCCGCGGGTTGCGAGTTCCTGGATGTCCTGACCCCGCTCTACATCGTGGATCTGGTGAGTTGGGGCGCCATCGGCGCCCGCACCACGGAGAGTCAGGTGCACCGCCAACTCGCCTCCGGCCTGCCCTGCGCGGTGGGGCTGAAGAACGGCACCAATGGCGATGTCGGCGTCGCGGTTGATGCCGTGCTTGCCGCCTCTCACCCGCACCACTTCCTCTCCGCCACGCCTGACGGCCGCACCGCCATCACCGCCACCGCCGGTAACGAGGATTGCCACGTCATCCTGCGCGGCGGCGCCATGCCGAATTATGATTCCGCCAGCATCGCCTCTGCCGCAACGCTACTCGCCCGCGCCGGCCTGCCCGCCCGCATTGTCATCGACGCCAGCCACGGCAATAGCGGCAAAAACCACGCCCGCCAGCCCGTCGTGGCGGCGGACGTGGCACGCCAGATCACCGGCGGCGACCACCGCATCGTCGGGCTGATGCTGGAGAGTAACATCCTCGCTGGGCGGCAGGACCAAAACCCCAGCAAGCCCCTCACCTACGGCCAAAGCATCACGGATGCCTGCCTCGGCTGGGAGGATTCGGTGGATGTTCTGGAGGATCTGGCCGAAGCCATCAGGGCTCGGCGGGCTCACCGCACCGCCGCCTGATGCAACACTAACATGTTGATTTAGTGGATATGGTGGGCGCTACAGGGATTGAACCTGTGACCCCCACCATGTCAAGGTGATGCTCTACCGCTGAGCTAAGCGCCCATATCCACGGGCGCTCTACTAGCGGCGTTATTAAAAGGTGGCAAGAGCTTGTTCGCGGCAGACCGAAAATCCTGGTTGAAAATGTTCTCACTCTGGCGCCGCCGCCTCATTTTTTGGTCCGGCGCGGTCGCCGTGGGCCTTGTCAGCATTGTCTTCGCCCGCGCGGCGAACTGGGCGCAGGCCAGCTTTCTCACCGTCACCCACCATTTTTGGGCGTTGCCGCTGCTCATCACCCCGGCTGGATTCGTGTTCTGCGCCTGGGCGGTGGTTACGGTATTTCCCGGCGCGCAAGGCAGCGGCATCCCGCAGGCCATCGCCGCACGGCAACTCGGCCCAGGCCCCGCCCGCCACCGCCTGCTCAGCCTGAAGCTCTGCGTCGGCAAGATCGGCCTCACAGTGGTCGGGCTGCTCACCGGTGCTTCCGTGGGGCGCGAGGGGCCGACCGTTCAGGTCGGCGCTACCCTCATGCTGCAAGTCTCCCGCCTGCGCGGCCTGCATAACGAGCGCGGACTAATCCTCGCCGGCTCCGCCGCCGGCATCGCCGCCGCCTTCAACGCGCCGCTCGCGGGCGTGGTTTTCGCCATCGAGGAAATGAGCCGCTCCTTCGAATCCCGCACCAACGGCCTCGTGCTCACCACCGTCATCATCTCCGGCCTCATCTCCCTCGGCCTTACCGGCAATTACACCTATTTCGGCACCACCCAGGTCTCGGTCACCAACACCACCGGCTGGGCGCTCACCATTCTCTGCGGCGTGGCGGGCGGCCTCGCGGGCGGCGCCTTCAGCCGGCTCATGCTGCTGGGCACGGATTTCGCCCGGCAATGGATCGCCGTGAACCCCTACCGCCGCCGCCTGCTTTTCCCCCTTGCTTGCGGCGTGGTGGTGGCGCTCACCGGCCTCGCCACCAGCGGCGACACCTGGGGCACGGGCTACGCCCAGGCCAAGGCGGCGGTCGAGGGTCATGCTTTGGCCTGGTATTTCTGGCCCGCCAAACTCCTCGCCACGCTGGCCACCGCCATCTCCGGTATTCCCGGTGGCATCTTTGCACCTTCCCTCGCCGTCGGCGCCGGGTTGGGGGCTTGGCTCGCCAGCCTTGGCGGCGCCGCCGTCAGCCTCGGCGCGGTACTCGGCATGGCCGGATACTTCGCCGGGGTGGTTCAAGCGCCCATGACGGCTTTCGTCATCATCCTGGAAATGACCGGCAACAGCACCAACGCCATTCCCCTCAAGCTCGCCGACATGCTCGGCCTCGGCGCCTCGCGCCTCGTCGCGCCCGCGCCGCTTTACCACTCACTCGCGAAAGCCTTCATCCCGCCCGAGGCTGATAACGCGAATCGCCCACCCGCCACAGAATAAACGCGGTCACATCCGCCATCAGCACGTCGCGCTGCACCCGCGTGGAGCCAATCCCGTGCCCGGCATCCTTATCCACCCTCAGCAGCACCGGATTTTTCGAGACCGTGGCCGCCTGCAACCGCGCGGCCATCTTCGTCGGCTCCCAGGAGGAAACACGCGGATCATTCAGCCCCGTGGTCAGCAGCACAGACGGATACATCACCTTGTCATGCACATGTTGATACGCATCCATCGCCAGCAGATCATGGAACCCAGTCTTTGTCCTCACCGTGCCGAATTCCGGAATATTCGGCGGCCCGTTGGGTGAAAACTCGCTGCGCATGGCGTCCGACACCCCGACCATCGAGATCACCACCGCCGCCAGCTCTGGTCTTTCGGTCAGCAGCCGCCCCACGGTAATGCCCCCCGCTGACTCACCCATCACCGCCAGCCGCCTGTGCGCCGTATACCCCGCCTGCACCAGATGCAGCGCGCAATCCTCCGTATCCTGCCAGCTGTGGAATTTCTCCGCCTTCTGCCCGGCGATATGCCAGTCCTCCCCCAGCTCCCCGCCGCCGCGCACATGCGCCACGGCGAACACCCCGCCTAAATCCAGAAACGGCAGCCAGCGCGCCACGAAATACGGATCGAAGCTGATGCCATAGGCGCCATAAGCCTCCAGCAGCAGCGGCGCTGACCCCTCATGCTTCAGCCCCTTGCGATAAACGATGGAAAGCGGCACCCGCACCCCGTCCCGCGCCATGGCGAAAATCTCTTCCGAGACATAGGGGCTGACATCAATCGGCGGCAGCGGCGCCAGATCCGTCTGCACCGCCACGCCTCCGGCGGCATGGCAGAGCGCGGCGGGCCGCACCCAGCCCTCCAGCAAAAACCACGCCCCCGCATGCAGCGTGTCGGCGTAGAAGGTCCCCCCGTCTATGGCCCCGGCAAATGGCAGTTTCACCTTCGTCAGGCCGCCTTCGGTGCCCAGGTGACGCAGTCCGGCCAGCCCATCCTCCAGTTCAAGCACATACAGCCCGTCCTGCGCCGCAACGATATCCCGGATCACCGCCCGCCCCTGCGGCACCACCTCCACGGCAGTGGCGATGCCCGGCTTCGCGGCGGTGGTTTTCAGCACACGGTAGTGCGCGGCATGCTTGTGCGTGAGCAGAAAAATCTCATCCCCCCGCAGGGCGAACCCGGTCACCGCATCCGCCGGGCCGCAAATTTTTACCCAGACCGGCTTACCGGCGGTGGCATCCGCCAGCTTCGCCGCATACAGCGTCAGTTCATTCTGCACGCCGGCTTCCAGCACCCCGACAACAATCTCGGCCCCTGGCGCGGTGCAGACCACGGGGAAGTCGATATCCTGCACCGCCACATCGGGGCTCAGCCCCTGGCCAAGAATTTTTATATCCCCCACCGGGTCGGTGTTCAGAATATGCAGCCAGCAGACACTTTTCTGCTCATATTCCACGCTCTCCGGCGGCACATCCTGTAACCGGTTATAGAAAAACCCCGAGCCATCCGGCAGCCAGCCTGGGCTCGCATCCGTCGTGCGGTCTATGGCCTCCGGCAGCACCACCCCTGTCTCCGTCACCAGCACCCGCAGCGTCGACTGCTCCGACCCGCCGCCGGAAATCCCGAACACCACATGGCTTCCGTCCGGCGAGGCGCTCCACCAATCCAGCGCCGCATGCGAGCCAGGCTTGGCGTAGGTATCGGGGTCGATCAGCTTCGCATCCGCCCCCGTCAGCCCATCTCGCACAAACAGCTTGCTGGTCTCCGCCCCGGCGGGGCGGATCTCTGTGAAAATCCTCGTCCCCCCGGTCTGCACGCCCAGCACCGCGACAATGGCGCCAGTGTTCTTTGAAATCGCCGCCGCCAACGCCGCCCGGCCGGGAATCTTCTCCAGCACCTGCGCGGTGTAATCACCCTCGGCGTTTGTATAGGCCCGCCATTCCGCGTCCTTGGACTCCATCCAGCGGTAGCGGTCCGTCACCTCCTGCCCGAAATATGTCTCCACCACCGGGCGCACCGGCGCCACTGGCGGGCCATTGCCGATGACAACATTCACCGGCTGCACGAAAGTTTCGGCACCGGCAGGCCGCGCCATGGCGGCCAGGGCCAGCCCCGCGGTGGAAGCAAGAAAAGCACGGCGAGATACATGCGGCATGGCAGCTCCTAGTCGCGGGAACTTCGTATCATCGGGCCATATCCGTCAAGACGAACCGCCTTAGCGCGGATTCATCAGCTTCGGCACCTGCATGACCGCATATAATTTCTCGTAATTTGCATTGGAGACAAGGAGTTGCGCCGCCTTCGGGCACGCATCCGCCCCCGCCGCCGTGGCCCCGCCTG
>JAQUAC010000170.1 GCA_028687415.1 Acidocella sp.
CTGTAGCCACCGTCCGCGCCCCTGGGCCGTGACCTTTGCCTCTTCGACGGCTTCTTCTTCTTCCGAGCGGGGCTATATCGCGGCGGATCGGGTGCGCCTTGCCGTCACCGCCGCGCTGCTGCGCGGTGTGGTGCCACGGCGGGCCATACGCGGCAGTATCGAGGCGGCGCGGCGCGGTATTTCCCGGGCGTTTGGACTAGGGACTGAGACGTGCATCGTTTTCGCGGCGTCCGGCACCGATACCGAGTTGCTGGCGCTGGCGCTTACCCACTTGGCCGGGACAGACAGGCCGATTCTGAATATTCTCGTTGCCCCAGAGGAGACTGGGCGCGGCGTGCCGATGGCGGCGCGAGGGGCACATTTCGCCGTGGATACGGCGCTGGGCCATGATGTAACCTTCGAGGCGCCCATCGCTGGGTTCCGCCCGGATACCGAGCTGGCCAATATCCTGCTCCGCGAACCTTCCGGCGCGCCGCGCCCGGTGGCGGTGGTGGAGGCTGAGATCGAGGCCACGCTTGCGGGCGGCATCGCCGAGGGCAAGCGGGTGATTTTGCACGGACTCGACCTTTCCAAGACCGGGTTGCTGGCGCCGTCGCCCGCGTTTCTGGCTAAGCTTCGTGCCAGTTATGGAGATGCGTTCGACATCGTGGTGGATGCCTGTCAGACGCGGTTTTCCCCTGCCAGCCTGCGTGTCTATCTGGCGCTGGATGCCGTGGTGCTCATCACTGGCTCCAAATTTTTTACGGGCCCCCCCTTCGCCGGAGCGGCGATTCTGCCTGGCGCCGTGGCGGCGCGGCTGGCCACCGGCACGCTCCCGACGGGACTGGACGCCTATTTCGGCCGGGATGAATTCCCCGTTCGGGCCCGCGCCGCGCGGGCGTTGCCGATGAGCGGGAATTACGGGCTTTCCTTGCGCTGGCACGCGGCGCTGGCGGAGATCAGGGCGCTGCTGCGTGTTTCTCCCACGCGCCGCGCGGAAATCCTGCGTCGGTTTGACGAAACTGTGCGGATTGCCATTGGTGGGCAACCTGGGTTGGCCTTGATGGAAGCGCCGGGGATTGCGCGCACGGCGGAGGATGAGGCGTGGGAGCGTTTGCCGACCATCTTTACCTTCTCGCTGTGTGCGCCGCATGCGCCGGAGCGCTGCCTTAATCCCGCCGAGGCACGGCTGGTTTATATGTGGCTCAATACCGACCTCTCGGCTCTGCTGCCGGATGAGGCCGCCATTGCCGCACGCATCTGCCATATCGGCCAGCCGGTGCCGCTGGCGCAGCCCAACGGCGAGGGCATGCAGGGGGCGTTGCGCGTCTCCGCTGGGGCGCGGCTTATCTCGGGCGAACCCTCTCACCGTGACCTGACGCCGAAAGCCAGGCTTGACCGTGAATTCTCCGACCTTGGCACCGTATTCCAAAAAATCGGCCTGATTCTGCGGTATTGGGACAGGCTGTCCGCCGCTAACCCAGCACCGGCATACCGCCCGGCGCGCTTGGCTGGCCATGGGACTGTGGCCGCGAGGTAACCAGGGCAGCGCTTTCTTACTGGATCGCAATCCGACGCCTTGCGGCACAGGCCGGGCTTGTGGTGCATTGAAGCATGGTCAAGTTGGATAAAATTTATACACGCGGTGGCGATCACGGCGAGACATCGCTGGGTGACGGTGCGCGTGTGGCTAAATCCTCGGCACGAATTGCGGCACTTGGGGAGGTGGACGAGGCGAATGCGGCGCTGGGTGTGGCTAGGCTGCACATGGATGCGGCGGCGGATGCGCTGCTGGCGCGGATTCAGAATGATCTGTTCGATATAGGCGCCGATCTCTGCGTGCCGATTCATGAGGGGGCGGCCCCGGCGCTGCGGATCAGACAGGCGCAGGTAGAGTGGCTGGAGACGCAGATCGACCAGCTGAACGCCGGCCTGACGCCGCTGACCTCCTTTATATTGCCGGCAGGCGTGCCGGGGGCGGCATTCCTGCATCTGGCCCGTACGGTGGTGCGCCGGGCGGAGCGCGTGGTGGTGCATCTGTTGGAAACCCCGGACGAAGCGGTGAATCGGCTGGTTCTGGTGTATCTCAACCGGCTCTCCGATCTGTTGTTCGTGCTCGCGCGCGTGGTCAATGGTAATGGGGCGGAGGATGTTCTCTGGGCGCCGGCGCGTGACGCCAATGGCTGAAGTGGAACCGATTGCCAGCGGCGCCTGGCGCGTTGCCACGGGCTTCGCGGCGCAAAGCGCTGCTATGTTCTCGCGCAATTTCTATGCGGTTTATGGCGGTGAGGGGTTCAATTCGCCGGAGCGCGGGCTGGTGGGGGTGATCGCACGTGCGCATGCGGATGTGCAGATTTCCACCGCCGGCGCCCGCGATGCGGCGCAGATCGCCGTGCATTCCTTCGTCGAGGGCTATTACGGCGCGCAGCGCACGCTTTCCGCGGGGCGGGCTGCCTCACAATCGCTCTCCTCGCTCAACCGATGGCTTGCCGCGCAGATGCATGGTGATGTCGCCCGGCACCTCGCCCCGGTCTCGGTCTCGGCGCTGCTGTTCCACCACCGCCGAATCGGGCTGGTGCAGATCGGCGCCTGCCAACTCTACCGGCTGCGCGCAAAAAAGCTGGTGCCGCTGATGCGTCCGCATGACCGCGCAGGGGAGGCGGGCGGCCATATGCCCGCCCGCGCGTTGGGATTGGACCAGGACCTTGCCATCGACCATGCCGAGGAGCTGGCGGAAGAGGGGGATGTGTACATCCTGCTGGCAGGGGTGGAAGGGCGGGGGCCGGAGGCGGTGTATGCCATGCTGGCGCCGCTGCAGGGCGCGGAGGTTGAGAATGAGACCGCCTTTGCCCAGGCGGTGCTGACCGCGCTTGAGCCGCTCTACGGCAATGACAAATCTGTTATGGTGCTGCGCCTGCTCGCCGTTCCTGCAGCCTCGGAGACCTCGGCCCTTGCCAGCCTGGCGCATTTGCCGCTGCGGCCCGCTCCGCATGAGGGTGATGTGTGGGACAATTTTATTATCGGAAAGACGCTGTTCCGTGGCCGCTACACCATACTGAAGGCTGCGTATGATACGCTCGGTCAGCAGGAAGTGGCGATAAAAATTCCGCTGCCAACTATGTTGCAGGATGAAGTTTTTGCCGCTGGGTTCATGCGCGAGGCGTGGATTGGTACCGCCGTGCGCGGGCACAACGTGGTGCGGTATCTGGATGTGCCGCCGGAGCGGCGGTCCTCGCTCTATTTGGTTATGCCCCTGTACCGGGGCGAGACGCTGGAGGCGCGGCTTAATCGCGCGCCGCTGGTCAACTTGCCCGAGGGCGTGGGCATAGCGCTGAAGCTTTGCGAGGCGGTGCAGGATCTGGCGGCGATTCAGATCGTTCACCGTGACCTCAAGCCCGATAACGTGATGCTGCTGGATGAGCGCCATGAGCTGCGGTTGCTCGATCTTGGTCTGGCATACCTGCCGGGCATAGATACCGCCGATGCGGTGAAACCGGGTGGTACTATCCGCTACATGGCGCCGGAGCTGCTGAAGGGCTCGCCAGCGAATCCACGCACGGAGGTTTATGCGCTGGGGGTGACGATCTACCGCATGTTCTCCGGCGGTGCGTTCCCCTTCGGACAGCGCGAAAAGCTGCCGCTCTGCCGGCTGCGCCCGGACCTGCCGCGCTGGCTGGGTCTGTGCCTGCGCCATGCGATGGAGCCAAAGCCGGAGGAGCGTTACGCCGATGCCGGCGAGTTGGCGAAGGCGTTGCAGATTGGTTTGGTGGAAGGGCAGGAAGCGCCGCTGGCGCCGGGTTGGCGGCTACCAGTGTCGGAGTTGCAAATGTGGCAGGCTGCCACGGTGGCGTTTGCCGTCGCGTTTCTGGTGTTGCTGGCACAAAAATTCAAATGACCCGAATTCTTTACATGAGTGACCTCCATCTGGAGATGGAGCGCTGGAAGCTTTCCATCCCTGGCTGGGCGCGATTCCAGGCGCGACACAAGGAGATGGTGAAGCACCCGGCGCGCGGGCCGCTGTTGACGGATGTTGGAGCTGTCGACCTCGTGGTGCTGGCCGGTGATATACATACCGGGTTGCGCAGCGTGGTGTATGCCGAGCAGGTGTCGGCGTATCTCAATGCGCCCGTGGTGCTGGTGGCGGGAAACCACGAATATTACCATCAGGAGGTGGATCTGCTGCGCCCGGCTCTGTTCGCGGCTGCCGGGCATACCGGCGGGAGGGTGCAGTTTCTCGACAATAACGTGGCGAGTTTTGAAATTAATGGGCGGCGGCTGCATGTTTTAGGTTGCACGTTGTGGACGGACTATGCCCTGCATGGCGATGCGCGGGGCGCGATGGGGTATGCCGAGCGGCACATGAACGATTTCAGGCTCATTTATAATGGCGATGCGCGCTTTACCCCGCGTGACGCGCTGGCCAGGCATGAGGCCTCCCGTGCTTGGTTGTGCGACGCGATGAAGCGGCTGCGCATGGAGGACCCCGGCAGCCAGCGTCTCATCGTGACGCATCATGCGCCGACCGGCGAGGTGCTTGTGCGCCGGACGGGCAATATTGCCCCAGCCTATGCCTCTGACATACTGGGAGATTTCACAGCCGACCCGCCTGTGGCATGGATTCACGGCCATACGCATGACCGGCATAAGAGCGTCGTCTCCGGCATACAAGTGGTTTCCGCCCCGCGTGGCTATGTGGCGCATGAGGGCGCGGTGGCCCTGAATTATCGCCCCGGCAGATTGGAGATTTAGTCTCCAGGCGGTGAATGATTTGACAGGCTAAAAATTCTTATCCATAATTGTATTTAACTGACAGGAATTTTTACCGCCGATGAGATACTCTGCCCTTTCTGTAGTTAGCCAGGCATTGCGCGGTCACAAGGGCTGGGGCTTGGCGTGGCGCAAAGCTGTTCCATCCCCTGCTTATGATGTTGTGATCATCGGCGGCGGCGGTGGCGGGCTGGCGACGGCGTATTACCTGGCGAAGAATCATAATGTCGGGCGTATTGCGGTGGTGGAGAAAGGGTGGCTCGGCAACGGCAATATCGGCCGCAACACCACGATCATCCGATCCAATTACGGGCTGCCTGGGAATGTTCCATTTTACGAGTTTTCCATGAAGCTGTGGGAGGGGCTGGAGCAGGATATCAACTACAACGCGATGGTCAGTCAACGTGGTGTATTCAACATCTTTCACTCCGATGCCCAGCGCGATGCCTATGCGAGACGCGGCAATGCGATGCGCCTGCATGGTGTGGATTCCGAGTTGCTGGATCGCAATGCGCTACGCCGGGAGATCCCGTATCTGGATTACGACAATGCGCGCTTCCCCGTGCAAGGAGCGCTGGTGCAGCGGCGTGGCGGCACCGTGCGGCATGATGCCGTGGCCTGGGGCTATGCGCGCGCGGCGGATCGGCGTGGTGTAGACATCATTGAGAATTGCGAAGTCACTGGAATTATCCAGGAGAATGGGCAGGTCACGGGGGTGGAGACGACGCGCGGGCGCGTTGGTGCCGGTAAGGTTGGTATT
>JAQUAC010000171.1 GCA_028687415.1 Acidocella sp.
CAACGAGGTAAGGCTCAATGGCCAGCCGTGCCTCATAGAGATCGGCGATGGTGGTGCCCTGCGCCTGCAACGCGAAGCCGGCATGGCGCGCCACAGTCTCCACCCGCGGCTGGTGCACGCGCGCCCCGGTGCGCGAACCGCGCATGACGCTGATGAGGGTCTCGGCTTCCAGAATGCGGAAGGCCTCGCGCAAAGTAGGGCGGGAAATGCCGAGCGTCGCGATCAGCTGGCCCTCGGGGGGAAGGAAGTCCCCCTCCTTCAGCTGCCCGAGCACGATACGCCGGCGGATATGGCCAGCCACGACCTCCGCGGTTTTTGGCACGCGCATGCCGCCGCCGGGAGCTGCGGCCTTAGCCCCGCGCAGCCCCTGCCAGTCGGCGGAGGGGAGGCTGTTGGCGGTGGGCGGAGGCGAGGCTTTCATTCCAGTTTACCTAGCGGGCGGTCTGGGGCGACGCAAGGTAGGCGCCGGGCCAACAAGTATCACCATGTTGGCGATGTGGCAGTCTGGGTGCCCGCGCGGTTAGCGCGGCGCGGGCACCCATTCACCGTCAATTTTGACGTAGGAGCGCTTCACCGCCCCCCAGGCGATCTGGTGCGCGCGTTGCTCCTGGTCGGGGTCGTCAGCATAGCGCGCATAGGCGTGGTTGAAGGCGGCGCGGTAAATATCCTGCGCGTGCGCGGGAAGGTGGTTGCGCACGGAGGCAGGAAGATCCTCGTTGTCGGTGTATGGCATTAACGGTGTCCACCACCCCCACCGTGCCAGCCTCCGCCGCCATGCCAGCCACCATCATACCAGCCGCCCCAGCCGTAAATGAGCGTGACTGGCGGGTAGAGATAGCCATAGCCCGGGTAGTACGCATAAGGCGGCGGATAGACGGAATACGGATAATATCCTGGCCCCGCGTCAGGCGGAGCGGTGGGGGCCACGGGTGCCAGCGGCGGCACTTTGTTGCCCTTGGCGGCCATGCATTGGGCATAGGTTTCGTCATAGCGTTGTTGCAACTGCGCGGACGAAGCCTGCGCGTTCTCCGCCCCGGCGGCGCTGCCCACGAGCAGGCCGGACCCGGCGCCGATGGCGGCCCCAGCCCCCGGATTACCGGCGGCGGCGCCAATGGCGGCCCCCGCCGCAGCCCCCACCACCGTGCCGATGGCGGCACTGTTCACGGCGGCCTGGTTGCCCGCCTGCGCGGGCGAGGTATAGCCGATGCTTTGCGCCGCCGCGGCGCGGCAATTGTAATCATCCGTCTGGAAGTCGGAGTAGCTCTTATTGGGGCCAGGCAGCACCATGATGTCGGGGCCGGCGGGCGGAGTAGCGGCGCAGCCGCCGAGCGCCGCCAGCGCCAGAAACCCAATGGAACGAAGTTGCGTTTTCACATCACTTTCCAAGCCGGGCGGGTGTTTCCGGCCGCACGAAATCCTGAAAATGCGAGGCCAGCTCGTCATCCGGCGTTTTGACCAAATCCTTGGCCACGGTGCCAACGAGTTTGACGCGGGTTGTCTCGTCCAGCGCGGCGTGGATGAGGGCGAGGCTGTGGCTCGGGGCGGCGATCACCAGCCTGTCGAACGCGGCATCGCCCGTCATCTGGTTCACCTCCGTGGCGACGACACGCGCGAAAGCCTCCTCCGCCAGCCGGTGTGGGTCGTGCCGGGGGGCCAGCGCGTGATGCGCGGAGGAATCGCTGTGAAAAGAAGCGCCTGGCGCGTCCGAGCCTAAATCCGAGGATTGCTTGTGCGCGTCCTTGGAATCGAAGCGCTTTTCGGTGCGCAGCACATGGTCCGGGCGCGGCCGGACGATGCGCGCGTGTTCCCCATCGGCGATGACAATGATGAGTCTAGGGGTTTTTGGCATTTGGCCCTCCTTCACTAGTTTAGTCAGGCTAACGCCAGCATAGTGGCGCCGCGTTGATACAGGTCAAGAAATTTATCGTTACCGTTGCAGCACATAGGTGCCAGGCGCGGCACAGAGGGGCTTGTATCCGGCGGTCTCGCTGCCCATGGGCGGCGGCGGCGCGGGGGGCGAGGAATGCGCCGCGAGCCAGTTCGCCAAAGCTGGCCACCAGGAGCCTTCGGCGTATTTCGCGGCTTGCAGCCAGTCATCGGGCGGTATGTATTTGCCGTGGTGGGGGCGGCGGAGCAGCCGGTACTGCCGGTTCGGGTGCCCCGGCTCACTGACGATGCCGGCATTATGCCCGCCGGAGGCAAGCACGAAGGTGACCTCTCCATGGTTGAGCAGATGCAGCTTGTGCACCGAGCGCCAGGGGGCAATGTGGTCGCGCTCAGTACCCACCACGAAGAACGGCCCGTGCATATCGCCAAGCGAGACGGGTTTGCCCTTGGCGAGGTAGCGGCCCTCCGCCAGATTGTTGTTCTGGAACATGTGCCAGAGATATTCTGAATGCATGCGGTAGGGCATGCGCGTCGCATCCAGGTTCCAGGACATCAGATCATTCGGCCGGTCGGCGACGCCGAGGAAATAGCGCCGCACCAAGCGGGACCAGATGAGATCCGCCGAGCGCAGCATCTGGAAGGCGCCGGCCATCTGTGAGGCTTCCAGATAGCCTTGCTGCCACATCATGTCGTCCAGAAACGCGAGCTGTGCCTCGTTGATGAAAAGCTGCAATTCTCCGGCCTCGGAGAAATCCGTCTGCGCGGCGAGCAGAGTGAGGCTGGCGAGTCTGTCGTCTCGGTCGCGCGTCATGGCGGCGGCGGCGATCGTGAGCAGTGTGCCGCCCAGGCAGTAGCCCAGGGCATGGATTTTTGGCGCGCCGGTGATCGCGCTAATGGCATCCAGCGCGGGCATGATGCCCTGGGCGCGGTAATCGTCGAGATGCAGATCCCGCTGTTTGGCACCGGGGTTGAGCCAGGAGATGCAGAACACAGTGAACCCCTGATCGACGAGGAACTTGATCAGTGAATCATGTGGCGAGAGGTCCAGGATGTAATACTTCATGATCCAGGCGGGCACGATGAGCAGCGGCTCCGGCCGCACGGTTTTCGTGGTGGGCGTGTACTGGATCAGTTCGATCAGCTCGTTACGGAAGACCACCTGCCCCGGTGTGATGGCGACATCCTTGCCCGGCTGCATCGGCAGCTTGGCGGCGCGGTCCGCTGTGGCGAGGTTCAAATCCTGTATGAAGAATTCGAAACCGCGGCGCAGATTTTCGCCGTGCGTGCGCCGGGTGAGGGAAATGACCTCCGGGTTCAGGAACGGGTTGTTGGAGGGGGACATCATGTCCAGCAATTGGCGGGCGATGAAGGCGGTTATGCGCTCATTCCCGCGCGCCACGCCCGGCACGCCGGTCGTGGCTGCTTCCCACCAGCGTTCGGCCTGGAGAAAGCTTTGCTCAAGCAATGAGAAGGGCAGGTTCTTCCACTCCGGGTCGTCGAACCTGTGGTCGCCTGGCTTGGGAGAGAGGGGCTCGTCCCCGGGCAGGCCGAAGAACTGTTGGACCAACGCGGCGTTGCCCCGCCAGAATTGCTGCAGCAGCTTGGTGCGGTAGCCGGGCAGGTTGCCGAGGTGAATTGCCCAATCCACATAGGCGCTGATGAGAGAGGATGGCGAAACCCCGCCCACGAGCTTGGCTTCAGTCGCGTGCAGTTCACGATCGAAAAACCTCAGCGCGGGTGTGTCGGTCATGGCACGGATCCTCGGGAAATTGTTGAAAGAGTATCGCGGCCAGCCGGCCGGATGACCATGACGTGGATCAACTCCGCGCGTGCCCGCGCAGGAAGCCGAGCAGGCGCGGGAGGATGCGGCCGCGCCAGACCGCCCCGTGAAACAGGCCGAAATGCCCGATGCCGGGTTCGAGATGATGCGCGCGCAGCGCGGGCGGCAGGGCGGTGCAAAGCCGGTGGGCGACATAGGTCTGGCCGGGGGCGGCGATATCGTCCTCCTCGGCTTCGATTGTCAGCAGCGGGACATCCGTGATTGCGCCGGGGTCCACCTTCAGCCCGCGCCAGTGCAGGCGGCCCTCGGCCAGGGTGGAATCGTGGAAAGCGGTGAACACGGTATCGAGGAAAAACTCGGCGGGGATGGCCACGGGGGAGAACAGCAGGCCGAGAAACGGATGGGCGGCGGTGTCGTCGCCGTCATCATGCACGATTTTGCGGAATATCTCGCCGCCGGTGAGGGTGTGCCGGGCGATATAGGTAAGCAGCAACACAGATTGCAGCCCGGCGGAATAAACGGCGCGCCCGGCGCCCCGGCGGAAGGGTGGCACTAGCGTGATGGTGTTGCGGACGAACCAGCCCAGGGTGAAGTCGCGAGTAAGTGCATCGAGCCTGGTGGGGTTTATGCGCGTGTCGAGCTTGCCGCCGAGCAAAGTGAGGGAGGCGGGGCGGGAGGTGGGTTCGCCCGCGCATAATATGGCGGTGGCGGCGAGGGCCGGCATGGCCGACTGGCAGAGGCCGATGAGATGCGTGCCGGGGCCGAGATATTGCAGGGCGTAGATCACGGCGTCGATATTGTCGTCGAGGCCGAAGGTGCCCGCCGTGACCTCGACGTTAGCCGGGTCCGTCCAGATGAGCGTGTAAACGTCGCAGTTTGCCTGCAGGTCCGTCAGCATGTCGAACAGCATTGAGGCGCGGATGCCGGAGAGTGGCTCCACGACGAGAATGCGGGAGGCGGCAGGTAGCGCGGCATGCTCGAAATGCAGCAGCGTAAAGAACGGCGTGGCCAGGACGACGCGCTGACGCACGGCATGGGCGTGCCCGCCGATGGTAACATGGTCCGCGGCGAGGCGCGGGGTGAAGTCTGGATGAGGTGCCGGGCGGGGTGTCAATTGACCTCCTGCATGCGCATGAAGACCGCATTGTCGCGCCGCGTCCGCATGGAAGTCAAACCGTGCGCCCGGCCATCTCGCCCGTGGCAAGTTCGATGATCTCGGCGGTGATCTCTTCCTGGCGGACGATCTGCTGCGTCAGCTCCAGCCCGGAAAGTTTGTTCTCAATCTGGCCGCGCGCGGCGGCCATGGTTTCCATGCGGGCCTCGTTCTCAGCGGCGAAGGCATGCAGGGCGGCATGGCAGAGCTGGGCGTGGATGTAGTCGGCGGTGAGGTCGCGCAGCAGCGCTTCTGGGGCGAGGTTGAGGAGTGGTGTGTTGGCATCCACCGGGTGGGGGAAGTCAGCCGGGTTCAGCGGGAACAGCGCCTGGCGCTGGATGAGCAGTCCCTGACCGGGCTGCCACTGGCCGTAAATGGCGTCCAGCCGGGTTATGCGGCCTTTGGCGATGGGCACGAACAGCGCCTCGGCGATGCAGATGGCGAGATTGGGGATGCCGGCGGTGGCGGAGGGCATGGCGCCGGTCCAGCGCGCGGTGACGCCGTGCTCGGTGGCGATGGTGGCCCCGCGCGTGCCGATGAGGAACAACTCCGCGCCCGGTGGTACGGCGGCCAGCACATGCTCGCTGAATGCCCCGGCGAAGCCTTGCTCGGCGCAGAATACCACGGCGGCGCTGTGCTCCGCCGGGCGAGCTTTGGGCGCGGCGGCGCCCCAGGCGA
>JAQUAC010000172.1 GCA_028687415.1 Acidocella sp.
CTGGCACTGGCTGCGCATCGAGTCCGGCAGCATTGCCGATGTGTTTGTGGCCGATCCCAGCACGCTGCACTGGCCGCTGCTGGAATATGCCGCTACCACGGCCATTCTTGCGGATTTCCCGCTGATCAATAAATCCATTAACGGCTCTTACTCGGGCGTGGATCTGTAGCATGGTCTGGAAAACCGTCACCCGGCATTTCATCTCCCGCGCCGCCGCCCCCCTCACGGTGGACCCGGAACTCGTCGCCAGCCTGCGTGCCCGGCTGCAGGCAGCGGGCGCGGCGCGGCTCGGGCGGGCGCTGGCCATCCGCCACGTGCCGGCGGGGAGCTGCAACGCCTGCGAGCTGGAATTACGGGCGACGCAGAACCTTATCTATGACCTCACGCAATACGGGCTCAGCTTCACCCCCAGCCCGCGCCATGCGGATGTGTTGCTCATCACCGGCGTCGCCGGATGCAACATGGTGGAGGCCGTGGCCCAGCTGCGCGCCGCCATGCCGGACCCGGTGCTGGTCATCGCGGTGGGCGATTGCGCGGTGGATGGCGGGGTGTTCAAGGGCTCTCCAGCGGTGAAGGGCGGGGCGGAGGCGATGCTCCCGGTAGACCTCATGGTTGGGGGGTGCCCGCCATCGCCAACGCAGATCGTGCAGGGGCTGTTGGCGCTCATCGAGGCGCATGACGACGCCCCTGCGCCCCCGCGCCCGGTTGTGACATGACGAGCGGCATCGCCATCATTACCGGTGGCGGTAGCGGCATCGGCCGCGCGGCGGGCGTCGCCTTGGCGCAGGCGGGCTGGCAGGTGGTGCTGGCAGGGCGGCGCGCTAATGTGCTGGAAGAAGCCGCCAGCGCCCATCCCGGCCTTACGCCCATGGTGGCGGATGTGACGGACGAAGCCTCCGTAGAGGCGCTGTTTGCTGAAACCGTGAAGCGCTTCGGGCGGCTGGACCTGCTTTTCAACAATGCCGGAATATTCTCCCCCGCCAGCCCGGTGGGCGAGACGCCGCTCGCCACCTTCTCCGCCGCCCTGGCCGTGAATGTCACCGGCGCCTTCCTCTGCGCCCGTGCCGCTTTCCGCATCATGGCGGCGCAATCGCCCCAGGGCGGGCGGATCATCAATAACGGCTCCATCTCCGCCCATGTGCCGAGGCCGCAAGCGGTGGCCTACACGGTCTCCAAGCATGCCATTACCGGCCTCACCCGCAGCCTCTCGCTGGAGGGCCGGGCACATAACATCGCCTGCGGGCAGATCGACATCGGCAACGCCGCCACGGACCTCACCTCCGGCATCGCCAAGGGGGCCATGCAGGCGGATGGCGGTATCGCGCCCGAGCCGATGATGGATGTGGCGCATGCCGCATCCTCCATATTGCACATGGCCAGCCTGCCGCTTTCCGCCAATGTGCAGTTCATGACCGTGATGGCGACAGCCATGCCGTTCATCGGCCGGGGGTAGAAATCATGTCACGCTTTGCCGCCAATATCAGTACGCTGTTCACCGCCCACCCGTTTCTGGAGCGCTTTGCCCTGGCGGCACGGGCTGGGTTCCGGGCGGTGGAGATGCAGTTCCCCTACGAGCACAAACCCGCCGAGCTGGCCGCCGCCGTATCGCGGGCCGGGGTTGAGGTGGTGCTCATCAACATGCCGGCGGGGGATTTCGCTGGCGGGGAGCGCGGCATCGCCTGCCTGCCGGACCGGGTGGACGAGTTTCACCGCGCCGTGCGCCAAGCCGCCAATTACGCCGAGGCGCTCGGCTGCCCGCGCGTGAACTGCCTGGCGGGCAATGTGCCGGAGGGCGCGGTCTACGAGGCATGTTGGGACGTGTTGGTGGAAAACCTCCGCCACGCGGCGGATTCACTGGCCATGCGCAACATCCGCCTGCTGGTGGAACCGCTGAATGGCGTGGACAACCCCCGCTTCATCATCGGCAACATGGCTTCGGCGGTGGACCTGCTCACCGTCACCGGCAGCCCCAATCTGGCGCTGCAATACGATGTCTACCACGCCCGCGCGGCGGGGGAGGACGTGCTGGCCGGGCTGGCACGCCAGATCGGGAAACTCGGCCATATCCAGATCTCGGATTACCCAGGCCGGGGCGAACCCGGCACCGGCGCGCTGGATTTCGCCGGCCTGTTCCGGGCGCTGGAGCATCTGCCTTACGATGGCTGGGTCGGCTGTGAGTATTTCGCCGCCGAGCCGGGGAATTTCGGCTGGATGAAAGCGCTTCAGCTCAGGCCGTAGCCGAATTTTCCCATCACCTCGCCATGCGCTTCCTCTATGCGCCTGGCCTGCGCCGGGGTGAGCTGCTCGCGCCACTGCCCGGCCTTGCCGGCGCGGAAGAATTTCTCGTTCTTGCTCCCGGCATTGTAACCGCTTTCGGCCTCCTGCGCCGCCAGGGTCTTGAAGTTGCTGAACTCTATGGCCCGCTGCAACCTTGCGGCTTCCACCTCGCCCGTGCCCAAAAACCGGATGATCCGCGCGAACCCCCGCTCCGGCGCCGCCACCAGATCCTCATAGCGCACCAGCAGCCGCTTCGGCGCCGCCACCCAGGAGATCGCGTGCTGCGACCAGGAGGAGAGCAGCTCGAACACCTGCGCGCTGTCACTGGCATTGGCCGCGCGCGGGTTGGCCATCAGCTCGATGATCTCGTCCACCCCCCGCCCTGTATAGGCGGCGTAGGAGAGCGCCACGTCGCGCGGGTCACGCACGATATACACCGCCCCCGCACTGTGCTCCGGCGTGCAGAGCGGCACATCCTCCACCGCGAGGTTGGCGTTATGGGTTTTCACGAACACCAGATCATCATGCAGATGCGTCAGTTTTTCATGCACCGCCGGGCGCAGCGCCTGCACCTGCGCGGTGGTCAGGCTCTCGCCCGGCTCATGGAAGAATGCCGCCGCGCATTCCGCCACCGAGAACTCCACCAGCCTGTTGATGCTGTGCGGGCTCTCCGGTTGCAGGATGTAATTGTGCAGAAACGCCCTGACCCAGGTGTTGCCGGATTTGGGGTAGGAGGCCAGCCACACGATCTTGCCCATGGCGCGGTTACGCGGCCTCCGCCTCCGCCGGGTGGTCGGCGCCGAAGAGGAAGTCGATATCCTCGGCGTTGAACGCCATGCCGCCGCCTTCCTGGAAGGCGATGCTCGCCAGCTCGGCCTTGCGCTGCTGCAGTTCCAGAATCCGCTCCTCCACCGTATCCGTGGCGATGAGCTTGTACACGAACACCGATTTCGTCTGGCCGATACGGTGCGCGCGGTCGGAGGCCTGGGCCTCCACCGCCGGGTTCCACCACGGATCATAGTGAATCACGGTATCCGCCGAGGTCAGGTTCAACCCGCGCCCGCCGGCTTTCAGCGAGATCAGGAACAGCGGCACTTCCCCGGCCTCGAAGCGCTGCACCGGGGTGGCACGGTCGCGCGTGTCGCCGCGCAGCTCCACGAAGGGAATGCCCGCCTCGTCCAGACGCGGCTTAATCAGGTCCAGCATGGAGGTGAACTGCGAGAACACCAGAATGCGGCGGCCTTCGGGGATCAGCTCGCTGACCATCTCCATCAAATCGTCCAGCTTGGCCGAGCTTTCCACGCCCCGGCTGTTGCCGAGTTTCACCAGGCGCGGGTCGCAGCAAGCTTGGCGCAGCTTCAGCAGCGCGTCCAGCACAATCACGCGGCTCTGCGCCAGCGTGCGCTCGGCCATCTGCTCACGCACGGTCTCGTACAGCGTGCCGCGAATGGTTTCGTACAGCTCGCGCTGGTCCGGGGCCAAGGTGATGCGGCGCAGAATGGTGTGCTTGGGCGGCAGCTCCGTCGCCACCTCGGACTTCGTGCGGCGCAGGATGAAGGGCTGGATGCGCTGCACCAGCTGCGCGCGGCACACCGGGTCGCCGTTCTTCTCAATCGGCGTGCGGAAGCGCTTGGTAAAGCCCCGCCGGTCGCCCAGCAGGCCGGGCATGAGAAAGGCGAATTGCGACCACAGCTCGTCGAGATTGTTCTCGATCGGCGTGCCGGAGAGGCAGAGCTTATTGGTGGTTTTCAGCTGGCACACGGCGCGGGTGGCGCGGGCCTCGGGGCTCTTGATCGCCTGCGCCT
The DNA here is from genome assembly GCA_028687415.1 of Acidocella sp. Lineage (GTDB taxonomy): Bacteria > Pseudomonadota > Alphaproteobacteria > Acetobacterales > Acetobacteraceae > Acidocella. The sequence continues at coordinate 4,083 of JAQUAC010000172.1, forward strand.
CATCCAGCACCACCAGATGCCAGGGCAGATGCTTCATGGCCTCAATGTCGCGCGTTAGCACCGTGTAGGTGGTCACGACCACATGCACATCTTCCAGCCGCTCGCGCTTCTCGTGGCGCTCCAGCCCGTGCAGCACCACCACGTTCAAATGCGGGGCGAACTTCGTCAGCTCGGCGGACCAGTTGGCGACCAGCGAGGTGGGCACGATGATAAGGGCGGGGGCGGTGAGCCGGCCCTCCGCGTGCTCGACGCAGATATTGGCGATGGTCTGCGCGGTCTTGCCCAGCCCCATGTCATCGGCCAGGAACCCGCCTAGCCCGTGGCTGGCAAGGTGTTGCAGCCAGTCCACGCCCTGCTGCTGATAGGGGCGGAGCGACCCCTTGAAAGTGTCGGGAACGACGACCGGGATAATCTCTGGCTCGCCGCGGAAGCGCTCGACATAGGCCTCGATATCCGCCGCGTTCTGCCAGGAGGTGGTGAGCACATCCTCCAGCTCCAGCACCGTGGCGGCGGCACCCACCGGCAGCACCAGCGCCTTCTCGGCGGTGCGGCCCGCGGCCTCGATGAGGTCGCCCATCACCGCCAGCAGGCGCTTGATGCGCTCGGCGGGCAGCTTGATGACGCGGCCATCCTCCAATGTGGTGATGATCTCGCCTTCCACGATCTGCGCCGCGTCGATACCCCCGCGCGCCAGCAGGTGTTCGAGGATAGGCAGCAGCGGGTGGCGCTCGCCGTCGATCTCGATGCCGAATTCCAGGCTGAATGTGCCCTTCTCGCCATCCTCCACGGTCACGTCGATATTGCCGACATTCTCGGCCAGCTGCGGGCCGAAATTCGCGTCGATATGGCTCTGCCAGCCAAGGGCGGTCAGCTCCGGCACGCGCACGGCGACGAAATGGTGCCAGCGCGACGCTGCCTCCGGCCCACGGAACACCAGCACGCGCTGGCCGCGCGCGGCTTTGCCGTCAGCCACGCGCATCTGCACGAAGCCGTCCGGGCGGAGCTGGTCCAGCGCCGCCGCCTCCGCCGCCGGGTCGCGGCGGATGAACACGATCTGCCCGCCAATGCGCACGCGCACGAATTGCTGCTCGTCGGCACCGTCCACGCGCACGCCGCCATAGTCGAAATCCAGGGTCAGCACGTCGATCATACGCGGGCGGTTGAACTCGTCAGGCCCGTGCACGCGGCGCAAGTGCAGCACCGGGATAGCGGGGCGGTCCAGCACGGTGGCGCCGGGCTCCGGGGCTTCCGGCAACACGGGGGTGATGGCGGCGGCGCGTGGGCGGCGGCCGGTGGCGCGGATGCGCGGCGGCGGCTGCATGCCCGGCGGGCGCTCATGCGCGGGGGTAATGGTGTCGATCAGGCTCTTCGGCTCGGGCTTGCGCAGCTCG
>JAQUAC010000173.1 GCA_028687415.1 Acidocella sp.
CAACTAGCAATAGAACTCATCATGCCGCTCGACGCATTTGAAGAATTTTGCCACCACCAGGATGCCTCGTTAGTGGCCCCTGATAATGATGCGGCGCAGCCGGTCCGTGACTTCGTAGAACCAACAATAGAAAAAGGATAGGTTTCTTGAGCGTCCAAATCAAAACCATTGAGTTCACACCAAAGCGAAATACGTTTGGACACGTCGCGCGCCGCCTTGGTTCCGACAAGCCGGCGACACGCTACCAGGAGGGTACACTGGACCTCCAAGCCACTGAAAACTTCCACTACAAGCCGCTCTGGGAGCCGGAGTTCTGGACTTACGACCTCGCCAAAACGGCCGTGAAGATGACCGACTGGTACAAACCACTCGACCCGCGCCAGTATTACTATGCCACCTATAACATAGCGCGCGCTAACATGCAGCAGGCGGTTGATCGCAATTTCGCATTTGCCGATGAGCGTGGCCTTCTCGTAAAGCTCCCTGAGGCAATCAAGCAAAAGATCATTTCCTTGGTTCTGCCGCTGCGCCATTTGCACTGGGGCAGCAACATGAACATGGCGGAGATTTGCCAGCGCGGCTACGGCACCGCCATCACCGCTCCGTGCATTTTTTCGGCAATGGATCATCTCGGCATGGCGCAGATCGTCAGTCGCGTTGGCTTGCTGCTCGACAATCAGACTGGCGAGAGCCTGCGCACAGCCAAATCCGCGTGGGTGAACGATGCCGCATGGCAGGGCATCCGCAAACTGGTTGAAGACAGCCTCGTCGAACGCGATTGGTTCCACCTCTTCACTGCACAGATGCTCGGCATCAACGCTGTGCTGCTGCAACTCGCATACAAGGGGCTGGAGGCAGGACACACCGAAGCGGCGCTGCCGTTGGCCATGCTCTCCGAGTTCCAGACCGACTGGCTGACAGAGGAAGGCCGCTGGAGCGACTCTGTCATCAAGACTGTCGCGGCCGCATCGGAGGAGAACAAGGCGCTGATCTCCGGTTGGGCCAAGACCTGGATCGCCCGTGCCGCCGAAGCGGCCGCCCCCCTCGCCGCCGCCGCTTTGGGTGACGGTGGTGCGGCTGCGCATGCCGCTGGCGAGACCGCCTTGGCCCGCGCCCGTGCCCTTGGCTTAGCGCTGTAAGGAGCCTCACATGACCCAGTTCGCCTCCATCACGCTCATGCAGAACGACGACGCCCGCCCGATCATCGACGCCATCCTGGCCGACAATCCCGGCGTGCGTATTCTTTCAATGCCTGGCGCCGTCAAGCTTGACTGTGACAGCCGCCTCACCGTCAGCCGCGCCTCTGTGGAAGAGCGCCTTGGCCGCCCGTGGAGCCTGCAGGAGATTCAACTCGTGCTCGTTTCCATGGCCGGCAACCTGGAAGAGGATGATGACCTGTTCACGCTGAGTTGGCACAAATAACAAAGGGGGAAATAACCATGACCGCCAAGAAACTAAGCCTGAAGCAACGTTATGAATTTCTAACCCGGGATTTGGACTGGGAGCCAAGCTACCAACCAGTTGATTCGATCTTTCCCTACGATCAGTTCGAGGGCATCAAGATCAAGGATTGGTCCGGCTGGGAGGATCCCTTCCGTCTGACCATGGACTCTTACTGGAAATTCCAGGCCGAGAAAGAGCGCAAGCTCTACGCGGTCATTGATGCTTTTGCACAGAACAATGGCCAGACTGGGATTTCTGATGGGCGATATATTAACGTCCTGAAGCTCTTCCTTACCGCAATCTCGCCTGCGGAATACCAGGCACATCGTGCCTTCGCCTTCACCGGCCGCCATTTACGCGGTGCTGGCACTCGTGTCGCCTGCCAGATGCAGTCCATCGACGAACTACGTCACATACAGACGCAAATCCACACGATCAGCCACTACAATAAGTTCTTTGACGGCATGTCGGAATTCCCGATTCAGCATGACCGTGTGTTCTATCTCTCCGTGCCGAAGAGCTTCTTTGACGACGCGCGCTCGGCCGGACCATTCGAGTTCATGATTGCTATTGGCTTCGCCTTTGAGTACCTGCTCACTAACCTGCTATTTGTTCCGTTCATGTCCGGTGCCGCCTATAATGGTGATATGTCCACGGTGACCTTCGGCTTTTCCGCACAATCGGATGAAAGCCGGCACATGACGCTGGGCATCGAGGTGATCAAGTTCCTGCTGGAGCAACACCCCGACAATCTGCCCATCGTGCAGCGTTGGGTGGATAAGTGGTTCTGGCGCGGCTTCCGCCTACTGGGCGTCGTCGCCGCGATGATGGACTACATGCTGCCAAAGAAAGTGATGTCCTGGAAGGAGGCGTGGGACATCTACTTCGTCGAGGCCGGTGGTGCGCTCTTCAAGGATCTGGCCCGCTATGGGCTAAAGATGCCCAAATATGCCAATGTGGCGACCGAGGCTTGCGAGCATATTTCCCACCAGAATTGGGGGTTATTCTACCAGCTTTGCCATGTTGCCGGCTTCCACGCCTGGATGCCAGATGCCGAGCACATGGACTGGCTGTCTGAAAAATATCCCAATACTTTCGATAAATATTACCGCCCACGCTTCGAGATGTGGGCGAAGCAGGAGAAAGAGGGTAAGCGTTTCTATTTCAACGGCCTGCCGCAGCTTTGCAGTTGCTGCCAGCTGCCCATGCTCTACACCGAGCCCGGTGATCCCACGAAGACCTGCTTCCGAAACTCCACCTTCAAGGGCACGCGCTATCATTTCTGTTCCGATGGCTGCAAGGACATCTTCGACAATGAGCCTGAGAAATATGTGCAGTCATGGCTGCCCGTGAACCAAATCTTCCAGGGCAATTGCGGCGGCGCCACCGTCCCAGAGGTGCTGGATTGGTACAAGATCAATGTCGGCGTTGATAATTGTGACTATGTCGGATCGCCAGACGAGACGCTGTGGAAGTCTTGGATGGAACAGCGATTCAGCGAAGCTGGCTAAAGGGAGGAAAGAAATGTCTGTTGTTGCCATCACCCCTGATTACGAGAAGCACATCCAGTATCGCGACGAGCAAGCGCTCTACCACGGCGCTCTGTTGGTTTATGTGCACTGGGAGGAACACCTCTCCTTCGTCTCCGCCTTTGCCGTATCGTTGCCTCCGGATACGCCCTTCGGCGCCATCTGCGAAATCGCTAAGGGCATCTATGGCGATCATCCAGACGCCGCCCAGATCGACTGGATGAAGGTGGAATGGATGATCGACAGTGAGCAAGCCACGCCAGACTTCGGCAAGTCCATTGCCGAAAACGGTGTGGGCCACAAATCTCTTATCCGCTTCTGGACGCCCGGCCTGCACGGCTACCAGGGCACGCCGAACTAATGAACTTCCAACTGACAGTAGAGCCCCTTGGCGAGACGATCGACGTCGCCGAGGGGCAGACGATACTGGATGCCTGCCTGCGTGTGGGCATTCCGCTGCCGCACGCCTGCGGGCACGGGCTGTGCGGCACTTGCAAGACCCAGGTGCTGGAGGGCGAGTACGACCACGGCTCGGCTTCGCCTTTCGCGCTCATGGATTTCGAGCGCGAGGAGGGCTTCGTACTAGCCTGCACGGCGACGCTGCATTCTGACGTGACGGTTGAGGCCGATGTCGAGGAAGACCCCGACGCGCGGCGCATTCCGGTGCGCGACTTTCATGCCACGGTTGAGACGATTGATGACCTGACGCATGACGTGAAAGGCGTGCGGTTGCATCTCGGGGAGGCGATCGACTTCCAGGCTGGGCAGTATGTCAACCTTACCTTCCCCGGCGTCGAAGGTTCGCGGGCGTTTTCTATTGCCAACCCACCATCCGATTCAGAACATGTCGAGCTCCAAATCCGGCGCGTACCGGGTGGCGCGGGCACTGGCTACGTACATGAAAAACTGAAAATTGGCGACAAATTCACCATCAGCGGGCCTTATGGGCGATTTCTGGTGCGTAAATCACGTGGCGGACCGATGCTCTTTCTGGCCGGCGGTACGGGTGTTTCGAGCCCGCGTGCCATGATCTTGGATTTGCTGGAAGGGGGCTGTACGGCGCCGCTGACGTTGATTCACGGCGTGCGCACCAGTGCCGATTTATATGGTGCTGATGAGTTTAACGCCCTAGCCACGAAGCATCTAAATTTTCGGTATGTGCCGACGCTCTCGAGCGAGCCGGCGAATAGCTCCTGGACGGGAGAACGTGGCTTCGTCCATGATGTCGCCAAGGCGTTTTATGGCGACAATTTTGAAGGCAATACCGCTTATCTGTGTGGACCGCCGCCGATGATAGAGGCGTGCATCGCGACCCTTATTCAAGGGCGCCTGTTCGAGAAGAGCATCTTCACCGAACAGTTCCTCACTGCGAAAGACGCAGAAGCCAAGCCAAAAAGTCCCGTTTTCAAACGATTTTAAAGAGAAAAAGGTCGAACCAGCCGATTCGACCTCTTCTATTTTGGCAGCTTAGCCCTTTGCCGACCGCTGTCGGCCAGACACCGATGCCGCCAATGCTGAGGCTGATACCGGTGCAATACGGTGCCTGGATGTCGGTGCTGAGCAGATCGGCGGTCAGGCCCGGCACCCGCAGCACCACATTCACCACCCCGGCCACCATCAGCGCCCCGAGCAGCCCGGCCATCATCACCGTATCGGTTGACACCAGCGGCGTCCTCCAGTTCGTGGCGCGCTGCACATGCGAGATCGCGGACATCCATAGAATGGTCGCTTAGAGCTGGTCCATCATAGGCAATCGTAAAGGCGGCTCGGCTTATATCAGAATCCTATGGGCGCTCATCTAAAATTGGAATCCCTCAAGGTAAGGTAAAATTCTCTACCCTATAACTGATAACGTCCGGTACGTGATTTTGAAAAAGAGGGGATAGTGGTACGAATGGACCGCTACGAAATTCCAAAAACGACAATAAGTGCTTGAAAAGCCTTGGCGTCCCGTAGGGGATTCGAACCCCTGTCGCCGCCGTGAAAGGGCAGTGTCCTGGGCCTCTAGACGAACGGGACGAGGCAAGAGGCCCTTAAGCCAGGGACGAAATTAATTCAAGCCATCTGGCACGTCATTTTTTCATCGTCCGCCCTGCAGCGCCACGTTCACCTGCCCGGTCGCTGGGTTCAGCAGCAGCAGCCGGTCGCCATTCGGGCCATTCACCCACACCGCCACATCGGCGCCGGCGGCGGCAATACCGGCAATATGCTCGCCCGGCGCCAGGGCAGCGCTGGTGGCCACGCTCACCGCTGCCGGCACCGGCACTGCGGGGGCAGTGGGGGCTGCCAGCGGCACCGGCATCGACGGCGCGGCAAACCTGGAATAAACGCGGTGGATGACCGTGCCGATCACCACTGTCGTGCCGAGGACAATCAGCACGCCCATGCCCCCCACCAGCACCTTCAATCCCCGCAAATTCTGTGGTTGATCCTGCATCCCCGCTCCCCGACTTTCTGCTC
>JAQUAC010000174.1 GCA_028687415.1 Acidocella sp.
GATGCGCTGGCGGAGATGGGGGGTAAGCTGATTCTGCGCGAGTTGGCGGAGCCCAGCGCGCCGGTGGCGCAGAATGAGGCGCTTGCAACCTATGCGCCCAAGCTCTCCCGTGAGGATGCGCGGCTGAATTTTCTTCTCCCGGCAGTGGAGCTGGAACGGCGGATTCGGGCGTTTTACCCCTGGCCCGGCTCGCTGGCGCTGCTCGGCGATATGGTGGTGAAGATTCTGGCCGCCGAAGTGGTGGAGGGCGAGGGTGTGCCCGGCGAGATACTGGACGATAAGTTCACCATCGCCTGCGGCGAGGGGGCGCTGCGACCCACCAGACTGCAACGCGCGGGCAAGGCGGCGATGAGCACGGCAGAGTTTCTGCGCGGGTTGTCTCTCCCTGAGGGGGCGCGGTTTTATTGAAAGGCTGTTGTAAAATGCGCTCCGGTGAGTCAGCCGGGGTGTTTTTCGGGAATTGGAAGCGCAGAGATGCGGCTCGGGCGGCCGCCGGAGCGGTATTTTGAGACCGTCCCGGCTTTGGGCCTTAGAGGTAGAGTACGATGGCGCTCCGTTCATGGTGTGGCAGCGGCAGAAGCACGGGCTGGCCATTCAGCAGGTGATGGAGGAAGCCGGCGCAAAGCTGCGCGGCGGGAAGAAGGGCGAGGTTGTGGCCTCGGGCCGGACAGATGCCGGGGTGCATGCGCTGGCGCAGGTGGTGCAGATGGAGCTGCCGGAGCTTCCGCCATTCCGTCTGCGCGAGGCGCTGAATTACCACATGAAGCCGCATCCGGTGGCGGTGTTGCGGGTCTGCCCGGCGCCGGAGGGGTGGAATGCGCGGTTCTCCGCCATTTGGCGTTCTTACCGCTACATCATCTCCAACCGTAACGTGCCGCCCATGCTGGAGGCGAACCGCGTGTGGCATGTGCGCGCGGCGCTGGATGCGGCGGCGATGCACCGGGCGGCGCAGACGTTACTGGGGCATCATGATTTCTCGTCCTTCCGCGCCTCCGCCTGCCAGGCCAAATCGCCCATGCGCACGCTGGATGAGTGCAATGTGCGGCGGGAGGGGGAGCGGATTATCATCGAGGCACGGGCGCGCAGCTTTTTGCATCATCAGGTGCGCAATATTGTCGGCAGCCTGAAGATGGTGGGCGAGGGAAGCTGGCCGGAGGCGCGTGTGGCCGAGGTGCTGGAGGCGAAAAACCGCGCCGTGGCGGGGCCGACCGCGCCTCCGGAAGGGCTGTATTTTACCGCCGTGGCGTATGATCCGCCATTAGATTTGGTGTAGTCTCTCCCCATATCGGGAGTCGCCATGCCACACGTTGATTTCGTGCATCTTCGCGTGCACTCCGCCTTTTCGCTCTCAGAGGGCGCGATCAAGCCCGACAAGATCGCGGCGCTGGCGAAGGATTACGCCATGCCGGCGGTGGCGATTACCGATACCTCCAACATGTTCGGGGCGCTGGAATTCTCGCAATACTGCACCAATGCCGGGGTGCAGCCGATTATCGGCTGCCAGATCGGGCTGGCGCGGGCGGGGGTGAGTCTGGCGCCGGATTACGTGGTGCTGCTGGCGCAGAATGCGGCGGGTTATGCGAATCTGCAGCTTCTGACCTCGTTGAGCTTTCTCGAGGGCGATGGGGTTAAGGCCCAGGTCTCGCGCGAGAAACTGCTGGAGCATGCGCAGGGGCTGTTTCTGCTGACCGGCGGCGTGCAGGGCCCGGTGGGGCGGCTGCTGGCTGAAGGGCAGATGGGGGAGGCGGAGGATTATCTGCGCGTGCTGGCGGAGGGGTTCGCCGGGCGCATCGCGGTGGAGTTGCAGCGCCACGGGGAGAAGATTGAGCAGGCGGTTGAGCCTGGGTTTTTGACGCTGGCGGAAAAGCTGGCGCTGCCGATTGTGGCGACGAATGAGTGCTTCTTCGCCAAGCGCGACATGTATGAGGCGCATGATGCGCTACTGTGCATCGCGGAAGGGCGGGTGCTGGCCGAGAAGGACAGGCGGCGGGTGTCGCCGGAGCACTGGTTCAAGCCCGCGCCGGTGATGCGCGAATTGTTCAAGGATCTGCCGGAAGCCTGCGACAACACGCTGGCGATTGCAAAGAGTTGCGCGGTGATGGCGCAGAGCCGCAAGCCTCTGCTGCCGACCTGCCCGAAGGTGCGGGAAGGGGCGACGGAGGCCGACACGGTGCGCGCGATGGCGGAAGAGGGCCTGCGCGCGCGGCTGGCTTTTGAGGGCATTAGCGGTGAGGCGGAGGCGGAGTATTGGAAGCGGCTGGAATTCGAGCTGGGCACCATTATTCAGATGGGGTTTCCCGGCTACTTCCTGATCGTGGCGGATTTCATTCAATGGGCGAAGGACCACAAGATTCCCGTGGGGCCGGGGCGTGGGTCGGGTGCTGGCTCGCTGGTGGCTTGGGTGTTGCGGATCACGGACCTCAATCCGCTGCGTTATGGGCTGCTGTTTGAACGGTTCTTGAATCCTGAACGTGTGTCCATGCCTGACTTCGACATCGATTTCTGCCAGGAGCGGCGGGATGAGGTGATTGCGTATGTGACGCGCGAATATGGCGCGGAGCGGGTGGCGCAGATCATTACGTTTGGTAAATTGCAGGCGCGCGCGGCGGTGCGGGATGTGGGGCGCGTGCTGGGGCTGCCTTATGGCCAGGTGAATAAGGTTGCGGAGCTGATCCCCAACAACCCGGCCAAGCCGGTGACGCTGAAGGAAGCCATTGAAGGGGAGCTGAAGCTTCGCGATTTGCGCGATTCCGATGAGGGGCTGGCCCGGCTTATGGAAATCGCTATGCAGATTGAGGGGCTGTATCGCCATGCCTCGACGCATGCGGCGGGCGTGGTGATTGGCGACCGGCCGCTGGTGGAGCTGGTGCCGCTTTATAAAGACCCGCGCTCGGATCTTCTCGTTACGCAATACTCGATGAAATATGTCGAGCAGGCGGGGCTGGTGAAGTTCGACTTCCTGGGGCTGACGACGCTGACGGTGATCGACCGCGCGCTGGGGTTCTTGCGCAGGCAGGACATCGAGCTGGATATTTCGAAAATCCCGCTGGATGACAAGAAGACTTACGAGATGATCGCGCGCGGGGATACCGGTGGTGTGTTCACGTTTGAAACGGCGGGGTACCGCAGCGCGTTGCAGCAGATGCGGCCGGACAGGTTTGAGGATCTGGTGGCGATTCAGGCGCTGAACCGGCCGGGGCCGATGGCGAATATTCCCGAATATTGCGCGCGCAAGCATGGCGCGGGATGGGAGGCGCCCGATCCGGCGATTCATCATATTCTGGCTGAGACTTACGGCATCATCGTGTACCAGGAACAGGTGATGCAGATTGCGCAGGTGATGGCGGGGTACACGCTGGCGGGGGCGGATTTGCTGCGCCGCGCGATGGGTAAGAAGATTCGTGCTGAGATGGATGCGCAGCGCAAGATTTTTTGCGAGGGGGCGCTGAAGCAGGGGTTCACGGAAGCCAAGGCCAACGAGATTTTTGACTTGATGGCGAAGTTTGCCGATTATGGCTTCAATAAGTCGCACGCGGCGGCTTATGCGCTGGTTTCGTATCAGACGGCGTATTTGCGCGCCAATCATCCGGTGGCGTTCATGGCGGCGTGCATGTCGCTTTCGATCACCAATACCGACAAGCTGGCCATTCTGCGCGCGGATGCGATGCGCTCGGGCATGAAGGTGCTGCCGCCGGATGTGAATAAATCAGGCGCTGATTTTCAGCCGGAAGCGCTGGAGGATGAGGCGTTCGGGGTGCGGTATGCGCTGGGAGCGGTGAAGCGCGTGGGCATCGCGGCCATGGAAGAGTTGGTGAAGGCGCGAGGCAAGAAGCCGTTCAGGGATATTTCTGATTTTGCCGCGCGAATTGACGCCAAGGCGCTGACGCGCGGGCAGATTGAGATTCTGGCGAAGGCGGGGGCGTTCGATTGCCTGGAGACGAACCGGGCGAGGATGTTTGGCGCGGCGGAAGCGGTGATACGCGGGGCGCAGGCGCTGGCGGAGGAGCGGAACTCCGGGCAGATAGGGCTGTTTGGCGGGGCGGAGCCGGAGCCCATTCGGGTGCCGAATATACCTGACTGGCCCGAGACGGAGCGGCTGAGTTTTGAGGCGGAGGCGATTGGGTTTCATATCTCGGCGCATCCGCTGGATATGTACGCGCAGGCGCTGAAGCGGCTGGATGTGGTGCCGTCGGGCTCCATTCAGCGCAGGGCGGAGGCGGGGGCATCGCGTATTAAGCTGGCGGGCACGCTGGGGGCGAAGAAGGAGCTCATCACCCGCACCGGCAGCCGCATTATGTGGGCCACGCTCTCGGACGTGCAGGGCAGCTTCGAGGTCACGCTGTTCCCGTAAGTTCTAAACCGCAGCCGTGAGATTCTGGAAGATGGCGTGGCGCTGCTGGTAACGGCGGATGTGAAGATGGAGGGAGAATCCCTGCGCATCACGGCCAGTGACGTGACGCTGCTGGACGCCGCCGCGGCGCAGGCGGGGGCGGGGATGCGCATATGGCTCGACCGCACCGAGGCGCTGCCGCATATCCGGGCGTTGCTGGAGCGCGAGGGGCGCGGCAAGGGGCGCGTGGTGCTGGTGCCCAAGACCGGCGTGGAGCGCAGCCTGGATGTCACTCTGCCGGGTGGGTTCAATGTCTCGCCGCGTTTGGCTCAGGCGATGAAACTGGTTCCGGGGGTGGAGCTGGTTGAGGATGTGTAGGTGCGGTTTATGCTCAATTTATGCCGTGCGCCGGAAAACCGTCTGACAATTTTACGTGGTACTGCCTAGCTTGTTCCCGTGAGAGGACAGGTTGCATATGTTAAGATATCATAACAGACGACCGAAGCGGCCGGAGAAGCCGGTGACCCGGGCGGTGGCGCAGCAGCGCCGGACCGAATTGTTCCAACGGCGGTTCCGTCTGGCGATCGAGATTTTTTATGTGATGCTCGTGGGGTTTCTGCTCCTGCATTGGGCGGGCGGTGGGTTGAGCGCGGCGGAGCGCGTGGCGCAGCCCGGCGACATGCTGCGGATTGCCGCCAATGAGGTGCCGCCCGGCGCGAGGGCCAGCGTCGTGCCCGCGAATCTGGTGCTCAGCCCCCAGGGGCGGGCGGGGCGGACCTGCACGCTGGATGAGCATGTGATGCTGAAACCGGGCGGGACGCTGACGGTGCTGGAGGTGCTGACGAATGATGTGGTGCTCGTTTGGGCAGGCGGGGCCACGGCGGCGGGGGCGGATGCGTGCCCGAAGGCGGCGCAACTCCTTGTCTCCAATGCAAATTACGAGAAATTATATGCGGTCATGCAGGTGCCGAAGCCGATGAATCCGCGCTAAGGCGGTTCGTCTTGACGGATATGGCCCGATGATACGAAGTTCCCGCGACTAGGAGCTGCCATGCCGCATGTATCTCGCCGTGCTTTTCTTGCTTCCACCGCGGGGCTGGC
>JAQUAC010000175.1 GCA_028687415.1 Acidocella sp.
GCTGGACATTGCCTCCTGGAACGCCCTGCCCCTGTATTTCGCGCGCGACCCGGCGGCGCTGGATGCGAAGCGCTACACCATTTACCGCGATTTCCTCGCCAGTGCCGGCGTCATCAAGCACAAACTGCCGCTGGAGAGCTACGCGGTCGAAATCAAAGCCTAAGCTATGCCCCCGCCGGGAATAGAGATCAGCAATCTCAGCCTGCGCTATGCTGGCGCGAGCATTTTCGAGGATCTCAACCTCACACTTGTCGCGGGTAAGTTTTCCGTGCTGCTGGGGCCAAGCGGTGTGGGAAAGACCAGCCTGCTACGGATCATCGCGGGACTGGAGGCTCCGGCCGATGGTTATGTGCGCGCCACGGATAGCAAACCGCTCGGCGGGCGCATCGCTTATATGGCACAACAGGATCTGCTGCTGCCCTGGGCCAGCGCGCTGAACAACGTGATGCTCGGCGCGGCGCTGCGCGGTAGCGCGAGGGATACGGATAGGGCTATGGTGCTGCTGCAACGCGTGGGGCTGCACGGCCGAGCGCAAGCACTCCCGGCGCAGCTCTCGGGCGGCGAGCGCCAGCGGGTGGCTCTGGCCCGCACACTTTATGAAGACCGGCCCGTGGTGCTGATGGACGAGCCATTCTCCGCGCTGGACGCCATCACCCGGGCGCGGATTCAGAATCTGGCCGCGGAGCTTCTGGCCGGGCGGACCGTGCTGCTGATTACGCACGACCCTATGGAAGCCTGCCGGCTGGGGCATTCCCTGGCCGTGCTCGCGGGCAGCCCGGCGAGACTCGGGATACCGATTATCGTGCCTGGTGCACCACCGCGCACGCCAGATGATGATGAGGTTTTGCATATCCAAGGCGAGTTGCTGCGCCGCTTGGCCGGACTGTCGGCATGATCCGTCCGTTTGTCACTCTTGGCGTTTTCATTGCCGTCTGGTGGGCACTGACGGCGTTCACCGCCATACCCGCCTTCATGCTGCCCAGCCCGCAAGCCGTAGGTGCCGCACTATGGGCACAACGGGATTATCTCGCCGCGAATACGCTTGTCACGCTGACAGAAATCATTCTCGGGCTTGTTGCCGGGACGCTGCTCGGCGGGGTTGCGGCGCTGGGCATTGCCGCCTCTCCGGTGCTGCAACGCTGGCTCATGCCGATCCTCGTGCTCAGCCAAGCCATCCCGGTCTTCGCGCTGGCGCCACTGCTGGTGCTCTGGCTGGGGTTTGGCATCGGCTCGAAAGTGGCCATGGCCGTGCTGGTGATCTTCTTCCCAGTCACCGCGAATTTTCTGGACGGGTTGCGTCGCACCGAGCCTGGCTGGCTGGATCTGGCCCGGACCATGAATGCCTCGCCGATACTCGTGCTACTGCACCTGCGTCTACCCGCCGCTCTCCCCGCCTTTGCCTCCGGCCTGCGCGTGGCAACAGCCATCGCGCCCATCGGTGCCATTCTGGGCGAATGGGTCGGGGCTTCATCTGGGCTTGGCTATGTGATGATCAACGCCAATGCGCGGATTGAGACGGATTTGATGTTCGCAGCGCTGGCTATTCTCGCGGCTATGGCAATCACTCTCTATGTGGCCATGGACCACGCGCTACGCCGGCTGCTGCGCTGGGCACCGGAAGCCTAAAAGAGAAAAGGCCAGGGGCATATCCCCTGGCCTTGACCGTTACTGCAGGATGATCTCGACCCGGCGGTTCTGCGGCTCGCGCACGCCCGGCCCAGTGGGAACCAGCAGATGCGTCTCGCCATAGGCGTGGATTTCGATCTCCGATTGCGGCACACCATCGTTAACCAGCTGCAAGGCAACAGCCTTGGCGCGGCGCTCGGACAACCCCAAATTGTACTTGGCCGTACCGGAAGTGTCGGTATAGCCGGAGACCTGAATGGTCGTGACGTCGTTGGTGTGGCTGTCTGACGCGGCCTGGGCGATGACCTGCGTGGCGCGCGGCGTGAGGTTGTATCTATCCCAGTCGAAGAACACGAGATAGGTCTTGGCCTGAACCGGCGCCGGAGCGGCAACAGGCGCAGCCGCAGGATTGGGTGCCGGAGCAGGCGCGGCCGGGGTGAACAGCTGGTAGCGCAGACCAACATTGATCTCGTGGTTATATTCGTGCGTGGCCGTGAACTGGACCGGCTGGCCTGCATACTCACCATCATACTTGCGCCCGTTCACGAGCGAGACGAAACGGTATTCCACCGTTGCGGAAAGGCCCGGCGCAAACGGAATCGGATAGGAGAGGCCACCTATCGCCTGATACGCGAACGCGCTGCGTGATTGCGAGACGGAGGCACCACCGGCGTTGAAGCTGTTGAAGCCAACATTCTGCCAACCAAGACCGACGCCAACATAAGGGTAGAGCCAGGGCAGACCGATGTCGAAATCGAACAGGGCATTGGCGAACACGCCATAATGGCCTTCATGCCCGCTCGCGGTGTAATCTGCGCCGTTGAACTTCGCCTTGCTCGCGCCGTTGCGGATATAATCGCCCTCGAGTTCAACGCGGAACCCGTTGCCGAAGCCGTAACCGGCAGAACCCGTCACATCATAGCCGTTATCGAGAAGAAGCTGGCCCGCCCCCATGGAGGCGCCGTTATTAACGGAGATGTTCTTTGCCTTCTGGCTGTTCTGGATGCTGTACCCGGCACCGAGGCTGACATACGGCCCGCTAACAGGCTGAGCTGCGGCGCTATGGGAAAACGCGATCGGCGCCGCTAGCACAGTCGCGGTTAACAGGGCGAGACGAAAATTCATCAATGTGACTCCTCTGATATTCAGGTTCTGAAGCGACCCGCAGCGTATCCGACCATCTGCATGAGCATTCTCAGGGTGCGCTTCCGCTTCAGCCTGTACCGCATCTAAAATGCCATGTTTTTGTTGTTACTTTATAACAACTTAACGAGTGCTATCACTGTCACAGAATGGCTTCCCCTGCAATTCCCACCAATCTGCCGCCAACAAAAAGCCCCGGCAGTTGCCTGCCGGGGCTTCTTTATCACGTAATGCGAAGATTACTGGAGAACGATTTCAACGCGACGGTTCTGCGGCTCACGCACGCCAGGGCCGGTCGGCACCAGCAGATGCGTCTCGCCATAGGCATGGATCTCGATCTCGGAGGCAGGGACGCCATCGGTGACCAGCTGAGCGGCAACAGCCTTGGCGCGACGCTCGGACAGGCCCTGGTTGTACGTCGGCGTACCGGAGGTGTCCGTGTAGCCGGAGACGTTCAGGGTGGTCACGTTCGCGGTCTTGCTGTCGGTCGCGGCCTGAGCAATGATCTGCGTCGCACGCGGCGTCAGATTGTACTTATCCCAGTCGAAGAACACGAGGTAGGTCTTGGCCGGGGCAGGAGCCGGGGCCGCAACCGGGGCAGGAGCCGGAGCCGGAGCCGGAGCGGGAGCATTGAACAGCTGATAGCGCAGGCCCAGCAGGAAGCTGTGGCTCATTTCCTGGCCGACATGGGCATAGCCCGCCTCGGAATTATAGTTGCGGCTCGTAACAAGCTGCATGAACTTATACTCGGCCGTGACGGACAGGCCCGGCACCCACGGCAGCGGATAAGATGCGCCCGCGATGATGTTGTACGCGAAGCTGCCACCATTACCGCCGACCACACGGCCAGCGCCGCTCTTCAGGCCGGAGTCAAACTGCTGCCACTGATAACCAGCACCAGCACCCACATAGGGGAAAATCGGCAGGCCGACATTGACGTCATACAACACGTTGACCATCGGGCCATAGGTGTTGCTAGCGCCGCTCAGACCTACGTCACCACCGGGGGTGGTGAGCTTCTTGGCGTTGTTGTGGTTGAAGTTGCCGGCGATTTCAACGCGGAAACCGTCACCAAAGCCATAACCGATGGCAGCGTCACCAGCATAAGAAACGCCGAACTGAGCCTTGTTGGCGGTCTCACCGCCAGCGCCCCGAATGTTCACATTCTCGGAATTGAGAATGCTGGTACCAGCTTCCAGGCTCACATAAGGGCCGGTGACCGGCTGCGCATGCGCCACGATGGGCAGAGCAAGGCAGGTAGCAGCGGCAAGAGCTAAGCGCAGGTTCATGACTGAACTCCAAAGTTGAAAATACTATGCAGCTCATTTAGCCCTTGGCGGGTCTGTTCAACAGACCAAATTGACGTCAGGCGATAACATTCTGTAGCTGTTGCATTTTTAGCACAAGCATAACGGACAAACGTTAAGATTTAAGTGCAATTAATAATCCGGAAAGTTTCACCGGCATCGCCTACAACCGTGGCACCCGGTGCGGAACGGACCATCCAGCCGCGATAAATCGGCGTCGCGCCATTATCGCCAGCAGACTGTACGGTGAGAAACACCGCGTCATCGGGGAGCTGTCCCGCAGGGCGGCTGGAACATGCCTGCACACTTACCTGCAACTCCCCCACAGTGCTCTCCCCCCCAACGGGAATTGAAAGCTGCGAAGTGCTGCCATCCACTTTGTTGAGAAGGCCAAGCACAGCCGTATGACCGGGAACCCAATTGTTCGGCTGTACCGGTGCGACGTCCGGCGGCGCAGGCGGCGCCGCACTGGTCTGAGCGGATGCCGGAACGGAAGTGGAGGGGTTTGCTTCAGGTTGGGGCGTGCTGGACTGCACCACAGGCGGCAATGGCGTTTGCACCAGCCCTGGCGGCGGCGGCGGCGAGGGAGCCACAGGCGGCGGAGCCGCGGGCTGGGCCGGAACAAGCGTGGGAGCCGGCGGCACAACGATCTCACTCTGGTCGTTCTGCGCCACGGCGGCACCAGCAAGCAGCACTAGAGCCGTAGTTAGAGCGGCAAAGCGCATCAGTGAGGCAACGCCGCAGGGCTAGCCGGTGCTGCATCATTCTGGCTGCTGCCCGTCGCCTGGGATTTACCCGAAGTCGTTCCGCCCATGGAGAAGATAAATTTGCCTAGCAGATCTTCGATGTTGATCGCCGATTGCGTCACAGGGAATGGCTGGCCCGGCTTCAGCATGTTGTTGGAACCACCAGGCGAGACAGCGACATAGGAGCTGCCAAGCAGGCCGTCTGAGGCTATGGACGCGCTGCTGTCATCCGGCACTTTGATGTCGTCATTAATGACCAGCTTAACGATGGCCGCATAAGTATTCGGGTCAAGCCGCTCGTTCGCAACATGACCGATAACGACACCACCAATCTTTACATCGGCGCCGATTGCAAGCGCGCCAATGCTGGAAAACTGAGCCCGCAACGGGTAGCCGCCAGTGCTGATCTCACCGGAGCTGCGCAAAGCATACATAAGAAAAACCGCGGCAGCCGCAATAACGGCAAAGCCGGTGACAAGCTCAGGAACGCGCCGCGCCATTAGCCTTGATCCGGCGCCCAGGCCTCATAATCCGCCGATGCTTTCGCCCGCTTACCTCCCTTGTAGTCATGGCCAGCAGGGCGGTAGCTGAGCGGCGTAC